>NZ_JACSJP010000004.1:0-207939 GCF_018617095.1 Exiguobacterium sp. s83
TGATATAGCTCTTAAATTGACGAAGCTTGCGCTTCATTCAAAAATGGTAAAACTTTTTTTGCCTCATCGTTCAGTTTTCAAAGTTCGTCTGTCGCTCTTGGCGACTTCATTAATCTATCACGTTTTGATTGTTTTCGTCAACAACTTTTTCACAAATTGTTTTTCTGAAATAATCTTTTGCTGTGACAACGTTTATAACTATAATCTCTATTTACCACTTCGTCAATACAAAAAACAATAAAATTAAAAAAGATTTACTTCCCGTCAACATGACGAGAAGTAAACCTTCTGTTTTGTATTAATCGAGACGAACATAGCCCGTCTTCTCCACTAACGTTTGCCCATCCTCGCTTTCGAGCCATTGAAGAAAATCTTCATATTGCTTTGCTTTCTCATCCGTAGTCACCGCGTAGAATTCAGACGTCAGTGGATACGATCCATCCTGAATCGTTTCAACGGTCGGCTCAATTCCTTCTATACGAAGTAACTTGATTTTATGGTCCTTCACCATTTCTGTCGCATAGTATCTAAATGAGAATCCAATCGCATTTTTATGGTTCCGATACGATGAAGTTTGTTGAATGATTCCACCCATCCCTTCAGGAACATCTTCTACCGGCGCCTTCATGAGCTTTTGTTCGCCCATCATCTTTTGTAACGCCGTTTGACTGCCACTATCCTCCGGTCGCTGAAAAGCACGAATGGATTCCGAGTCCCCTCCGACCTCTTCCCAATTCCGAATGTCTCCTGAATAAATTCCCCGAACTTGTTCCATCGTCAAAGAATCGACCGGGTTATCTTCATGGACGAAGAACACAAATGCTTCCCTTCCAATCGGCGTCATATGTAGAGAAACGTTTTTTTGTTTCGCAATCTTCAATTGACGGTCAGATGGACCAGCGACGAAAATCAAGTCGGTCTGATCGTTCATCAGTCGGCTATACGCTTCCGGTGTTGTCGTCGACACGACTTTACTCGTTTGATCATTATATGGATCATACGTTTCCGAGTCCGGATAGACTGCTTCCACGAATGAAGCGTACATCGGATAGAGCGCTGTCGCTCCATCTAATCGCGGCAAACCTTCCTCAAACTTCACCGAAGCCTCGTGATCGAGTCTCGCCAATTGTTCTGAATCCGTGAACGGCTGATAATCCATCAACTCCACACCGCGTTCCTCAATCTTCAAACTATCTTGATACATATAATATCCTTTCACAGAAGCGAAGAGGATAGCACCGACTAACGCACCCCAGCCGAGAACTTTTCGAATCTTTTGTTTTGAAAAGGACGAAAAATCATAGAGTCCCATACATATGATTAGTAGAACGGCCATATACCATATCGTCCAAATAATCGGTCGCCCAAGTGTGATGGGGTCTCCCATCGTAAAAAGGGCGACGAAGACAGAAATCACAATCGTGACAAATAAAATAAAGACGGTTCCCACGCTAAATTTCAATAGTTTCATATAACTGATTTTCTCCTCATTGTTCCTATGAAAGGGAAGTTAAGCAATCTCATAAAGCACTGCCTCTACCCCGACCCCTTTCGTCGGTCTCGTGACCGTTCGAACATATCCTTTTTTCACTAAAAAACCAATGATGCTTCCAAGGTCGACACGGAGCTCATTCAAATTCGGATGTTCCATCAATTCTGAGAACGTCCACGCTCCGCCTTTCTCCTGCATCGTCTGAAGTAATAACAACGTCCCCGGCAACACTTTCGATTGAATCAAATGTTCCATGCCAATGACGACAAGGTGGATGCGCTGTTCAAGCGATTCTTGTCCTCCGACCAATTCATCGTGCAGCTTATAAATCTCGAGGTCAATGGCTCGTACCTGTTCCCACAATACGATTTCCGGATGAATCCCCGCCTCAAGAATCGAGAGGCGTGCCAGGTGAGTGAGGGCATGATGAATCTGAGTGAAGGCGTCTTGGAACTCCCCTTCTAAAAATAGATAACGTCCGTCTTCAAACCGACGCAACAACTTTGCGAAAGAGATTGAGAGTTGTAAACGTTGTTCCCGATTCGTTAAATTACGGTTGCGCTGTCGTAACTCTAAAATGTACTCATTTCGTTCGAACAAGACGATTCCGTCTTCAATCCAATGAATGGCTCGCCGATTTTCATTCAAGACAATCCACCGATCCATCATCGAGTCACTGACTACGTGCAGGACAATTTTTTCTTGACCGACCTGATAGTGTTTCACCGTCCAAAACGGTTCTGGTTTTGCTTCAATCACAATGAGCAGGCGATCCGACTGATCCGTCAACGGATCACGTGCCCGTTTTTTCTTCACCTCAATAATACCGAGTGTCGTTTTTAATGCAGCATATTCTGAGTAAATGGTGCGAGTCGCATATTCCATCGTCATCTGGACCCCTTCTCTCCCAATCGCAAGTTGACTATATATATGACGATTGTCATTTTCGATACGAATCAAATTCGCCCTCTTTTCAAAAAACTCCTGCCGAAAAAGTGCAGGAACTTCTCACTCGTTTGAAGATGAGCTATGATAGAGACAGACTATTGGAGGGATTCACTCATGAAAAAACGGGGGAACAAAATCAACCGCGCACGTAATATAGCATTACTTCTTATCTTCGGCGGGATCGGTGTCATGTATCTCGGTCTTCTCGCAAAATCCATCACCTGGCTCATGATTATTTTCATGCTTCTTGGATTTGTCATGGTACTTGCGAGCTCTGCTCTTTACTTCATCGTCGGGATGGCCTCGACAAAAGCCATCATCGTGACTTGTCCGAACTGTGAAAAAGAGACGAAGATGCTCGGACGCGTCGACTTATGTATGCACTGCGACGAGCCGCTCACAATCGACCGTTCACTCGAAGGAAAAGAATTCGATGAGAAATATAACAAACGTCAGTCACAACAAACGGACTAACACAAAAAACCACATCCGAGCCGTCGGATGTGGTTTTTTAATGTGTTTGCGATTGTTCAGACTGACAAGACGGGCACGTTCCGTACACTTCAAGACGGTGACGATCAACTTTGAATCCAGTCAATTGTGATGCAACCGATTCGATTTCATCTAATACAGGATAGTTAAAGTCGACGACTTTTCCACACGTATCACAGATGATGTGATAGTGCTTCGACGTCACAAAGTCAAAACGACTCGAGGCGTCCCCATAGTTCATCTCTTGAACGAGGCCCACCTCTTTAAAAACGCGCAAGTTGTTATATACAGTGGCCACACTCATATTTGGAAACCGTGCGGCAAGTGCCTTATAAATGTCATCCGCTGTCGGGTGACTATGCTCCGTGACGAGGTACTCCAAAATGGCCTGGCGCTGAGGCGTCATTCTGACTCCATGTTCCCGGAGCGACTGAACAGCATGGTCAAGCATTTCGCTTCCCACGTCAATCCCTCATTTCTTCTATAAAATTCATGCGAAATAGTTTTGAACATTAACTTATTTCTTACATAGTAATCTTTATAAATAGTGTACTGATTTCTCAACTACTCGTCAAACACTGAGCTTATGCGGTTGACGGCTATGATACAATAAGTGCGAATTTGAATAAGGAGGCAATACATATGACTACTTCATCAAATCGTCAGTCATCCGATGCATTATACCAAGATGCACTCACTCACATCGTCGGAGGTGTCAACAGTCCATCCCGCTCATTTAAAGCAGTTGGTGGCGGCGCCCCTGTTTATATGGAACGCGGCGAAGGCGCCTATTTCTATGATGTAGACGGGAATCGCTACATCGATTATTTGGCGGCATATGGTCCAATCATTACCGGCCATGCCCATCCACACATTCATGAAGCGCTTATGAACGCTTCTTCAAAAGGTTTATTATACGGGACACCACACCGTCTCGAGGTTGAATTTGCGAAGAAACTAAAACAAGCCATCCCTTCGATGGATAAGGTACGATTCACCAACTCCGGAACAGAAGCCGTCATGACGACGGTACGAGTCGCCCGTGCTTACACTGGTCGTGAACTTGTTGTGAAATTCAGCGGTTGTTACCACGGACATTCGGATCTCATGCTGATTGCAGCAGGTAGTGGTCCAGCGACGCTCGGTTCTCCGGACTCTGCAGGTGTAACAAAAGCCACTGCCAAAGAAGTCATCACCGTCCCGTTCAACGACGTCGAAGCGTATCGCGAGATGATGAAAGAATGGGGAGACCAGGTCGCTTGTGTGCTCGTCGAACCGATTGTCGGGAACTTCGGAATCGTTGAACCGAAGCCAGGTTTCCTCCAAGCTGTCAACGACATCACACATGAACACGGCGCACTCGTCATCTATGATGAAGTCATCACGGCGTTCCGTTTCACATACGGAAGTGCCCAACAAGTGTATGGCATCGAACCAGATATGACGGCACTTGGTAAAATCATCGGTGGTGGTCTACCGATCGGCGCTTACGGCGGGAAGGCTGAAATCATGGAGACGGTCGCCCCACTCGGACCTGCATATCAAGCCGGCACGATGGCCGGTAACCCGGCCTCGATGGCGACAGGAATCGCTTGCCTGGAAGTGCTCGAGCAACCTGGTGTCTATGAGAAATTAGACACACTCGGTGCGAAACTGGAAGCCGGCATCCGCGAGGCGGCAGAAAAGCATGATGTCACGATCACGCTCAACCGCTTAAAAGGTGCCCTTACCGTTTACTTCACGGATGAAATCGTCACCGACTATGAAGGTGCGGAAAAGTCAGATGGTGAGAAGTTCGGACGCTTCTTCAAGTTGATGCTTGAGAATGGCGTGAACTTGGCTCCATCAAAATATGAAGCCTGGTTCTTGACGACAGAGCATACGGAACAAGATATCGAAGAGACAATCGAAGCGGTCAATCGCTCGTTTGCCCAATTGTAAGAAGGAGATGCGCAAGCATCTCTTTTTTCCGTCTAAAAGGGGACATCTTCAAAAAAAGTGTCTCTTTTTACTGAGTACCGTCCCCCATTACAGTAGAACCAAGGAGGTGCTCACCATATGAAATTTAATGATTTTCCATTAAATGTCCGCTTACGACTCGTTTGCGGATTTTGCATTCGAATCGTCGGATCAGCCATTTTCCCATTCATGGCACTCTATTTCTCAGAAGAGTTGGGGAAAGTGCCAGCCGGTATCATCATGACCTCATTCGTTATCGTCGGTTACTTGACCGGTCTATTCGGTGGATACTTTTCCGATCGGTTCAATCGGAAGGTTGTCTTACAGATTGGTCAGGTGATTCAAATCATCTGTTTTCTTGGGATGACCATCGCGATTCACCCATCGAATAACTGGGCACTCATCGTTGCCATCCTCTACTTCGGACATGCCATTTCGAACGGATTGAACTATCCAGCTCTCGAGGCGATTGTCATCGATTCTATGGAAGAATCAAATCGAAAAGCCATCTACGTGTATGACTACTGGCTCGTCAATTTAGCGATTGCCGGAGGCGTCATGCTCGGCGGCGCCTTTTATCGCGACCATCGTTTCGCTCTCTTTATCGGTATGACGGTCATTCTCACTGTGACCACAATCATTCTTCAACGTTTCTTGGTCGACACATATACTGGCAACCGCTCAACACCGTCAAACCCGATTCATGGTGTCATCGAAAACTATAAAATCGCGTTACGCGACCGCCGATGGGTCACATTCGTATTTGGAAGTATGCTCGTCTTTTCGACCGAGTTTCATATGGCGAACTATATCGGTGTTCATTTAGCAGAGTCATTCGAAAGTCGTCAAATTCTCGGAATACCTGTTGATGGGGTTCGCATGATGGCGTTTATGCAACTAGAGAATACCTTGCTCGTCGTCGCCATCACGTTTGCGGTTACTGCGTTCGTCAAACGTTTCAAAGAGAAGACCATATTTTTCATTGGTTTATCGTTATATATCACAGCATACGCCGCCATTACCTCGATGAACTCCTTTATCGTCCTGACCGTACTCGCGATTATCTTCACAATTGGCGAACTCCTCTACTCGCCGATTCGACAAGTGAAACAGGTTGACCTCCTCGACCCTGAACGCCGTGCCTCTTATCTTGCATTCGGCGGCCTCACGTTCCACGGAGCCAAATTGGTTGCCGCGGCAGGCATTGTCGTCGGCGCGTTCATCGGTCCGGTCTTGATGAGCGGTTACATGTTCGTCTTCGGTGCCCTCGGTGCTTACTTGTATTATGTATCGCTCTATAAGATGCAACCTGCTCGCCAACTCGCTGCTTGACGTTTAACATGAAGACAAAACGGTAAAACAGTACGATGAAGGAGGCGAAGTACTTGCCTGCGATTGTTTTATTTGATGGCGATTGCAACTTCTGTGATGCCAGTGTTCAGTTCATCATTCGTCATGATCGACACGCCTCGATTCACTTTGCTTCGCTCCAAAGCGAGGTCGGTCAGTCGCTCCGAACACGACACCGGATCCCGGAATCAGTCGACAGCATCGTCTATATTGAGGAAGGGGTTCCTTACTTAAAATCAGACGCTGCGATTCGAATTGCCGAACACCTTGATGGCCGTTGGCGCCTGCTTCGACTCATTCGTTTCATACCTAGACCGATTCGTGATCATGGATATGCGTTATTCGCCAAACATCGGACACGTCTATTTGGGAAAAAGGAAGTGTGCACACTCCCTTCCCCGGATGTTCGTAAACGATTTTTAGACCGCTAAAAAAGTCGAGCCATTAATGGACTCGACTTTTTTATTATTCGACTACGGCTAAATCTTGAATCATATATAGGTCGTAATACGCCCCGCGACGACGCATCAACTCTTCATGCGTTCCCGTCTCCATGATTTGACCGTTATCCACGACGACGATTTGATCGGCGTCCGTAATGGTCGACAAGCGGTGGGCAACGATTAACGTCGTCCGTCCTTTCGTCAGACGGGCCAGCGAGTCTTGAATCATCGCTTCACTTTCTAAATCAAGCGCACTCGTCGCCTCGTCTAAAATCAAGATCGGTGGATTCTTCAAGAAGACACGTGCAATCGCAAGCCGCTGCTTCTGTCCACCAGACAGTTTGACACCTTTCTCCCCGACCGGTGTCGCATATCCGTCCTGTAGTTTCGAGATGAACTCATGGGCGTTCGCTGCCTTGGCCGCCGCGATGACTTCCTCATCCGTCGCATCCGGTTTCCCCATCCGAATATTCATGGCGACCGATTCGCTGAAGAGGACCGAATCCTGCATGACCATCCCAATCTGGTCGCGAAGTGCACGTAATTTGAAATCACGCACATCGATGGCGTCGATTTTGATGCTTCCATCCGTCACGTCATAGAAACGCGGAATCAAACTGACGAGTGTCGATTTCCCTCCACCGGACATTCCGACAAACGCCACGCGTTCCCCGGAGCGGATTTGAAGGTTCACATCGTTCAACGCTCGTGTCCCGTCCTGTTCATACGAAAAACTCACATGCTCAAGGTCGATTTTACCCGCTGTCGACAACGGGACGAACCCGTTCGGTTTCTCCTCGATATCATATGTCTCATCCAAGAACTCAAAGACACGGTCCATCGAAGCGACCGACTGCGTGAGTGTCGTCGCCGAGTTGACGAGACGACCGAGCGGCGCATAGAGTCGGTCGATATACGCGATGAACGCGACAAGCGTCCCGAGCGATACCGCTTCTTGAATGACGAGCCACGATGCCGTCGTGAAGATGAGGATTGGCGCGATGTCAGTGATGGTCGATACGACGACATACGTCTTGGCGTTCCAACTCGTATGTTTGAGTGCCGCGTTCAAGAAGCCACCGTTCTGTTGTTCAAATGCCTTATTCTCATATGGCTCTAGCGCAAAACTCCGAATGACCGCCATCCCGTTGACGCGCTCTGTCAAATGCCCTTGTAGGTCAGCGAGTGCCGCCGACCGTTCACGCGTCAAACGACGCAACCGTCCATAGAAATAGCGGACTGCGATCGCATAAAACGGAAGTGGTAAAATCGCAATCAGCGTGAGTTGCGGGTCAATCGTATACATGATCCCGATGGCGATAAGGATGGTGATCATGTCGAGCCAAATATTCATCAGCCCGGTGATGACGAAGTCTTTCGTCTGTTCGACGTCGTTGATAATCCGTGAAATGATTTGTCCCGTCTTATTGTTTGAATAATAGCGGAGTGACAACTTCTGGACGTGGTCGAATAACCGGTTCCGCACATCGAACAAGACACGCGTCGCGGCCCACTGCGCCAAATATTGACGCAAATACTCGATTGGCGGCTTGAGGACCAGGAAGACGAAGAAAACGATGCTGAATAACCAGACGAGCGTCGTGTAGTCCTGCTTCGGCGCATCATCCGTCAAATAGTTATCGATGACATATCTATAAAGTAACGGTAATCCGAGCGGGATAGAAAACTTTAAAATCCCGACGAAAATGGTGAGGGCAATCTGTTTCTTATACGGACGAACAAACTGCAAATAACGTTTAATACTACCCATAATGCCTCCTGACTTAAGAAAAAAAGCGGAGATGAGGAATCATCTCCGATAACGTGCTTCGTATTCGCGATACCATTCATCGACGAATGTTGGGTTGAACGGCCCTTTCCGTCCTCGAATCCAGTTGATCAGTTCTTGCACGTTCTGCTTCAAGATTCGATCAATCGCTTTCGGATAATTCATCTCGCGACGATGCCGCTCATATTCATCTTCATCTAAAATCGTATACGACATATCCGGGAACACCTTGATGTCCAAATCGTAATCGATGTATTTGATGGCACGTTCATCCCCATCAAATGTAGTCGGCGAACCTAGATTACAGTAGTAGTAAATCCCGTCTTCGCGAATCATACAGATGACATTGAACCAATACTCAGATGAAAAGTAGCAAATTGCCGGCTCTCGCGTTCTCCATTGCCGACCGTCTGACTCGCTGACCATGATGCGGTCATTGAATCCGATCATATCCGTTTTTGACGACTGAAGGACGAGCGTTTCTTCCCAAACGCGATGCAAAGTTCCGTTGTGCTTGTAGCTCTGTATCTCGATTTTGCTACCTGCTTTGGGAAATAAGCTCATAAGCTCCTCCTTTCCGCTATGATGCTATACAATTCTCATATTTAATTATAGCGACTTTCAGAACCAATGAAAAAGGAAATCTCTTATTTTCATGAATTTAGTGTTTTTTGGAAGGCCCGCGCCCGTTCTTGGAACATCGGCCGAAGCACGAAATACTCGACGAGTATGTTCGGAACATAGCTATCGAACGTTACTTCATCGATCATGACCGCCTTACCATCACGCGACTCAACCCGATGCACGTGTGTGAACCGCTTGAACGGAAACGGTAACGTCTTTCCTTGATCGCAGAATGCCTGGTTCCCCACAACGGTGATGGCACTGGTCCATGGCAGTTCCACCGGACCGACCCCAACGAACAACTTCACTTCATTCCCTTCGACCGAGGCGCCGTCCCCCTCTAAGCGTACTTTAGGAATCTTTGTCAGCTTCGTCAAAAGCGAGGCATCCTGTAACAAATCCCAAAGCACATCTACCGTCGTATCATATGTCGACTCTACCTCAAATCGTCTCACGTTCGTCACCTACCAATCGTTCTAATTTTTGTTGAGCAACAGAAACCGTCTTCACCTCGCGTTCCGAAGCGTCTAGCCAGACGACGTCATCCGTCGGAAGCGTATCGACACGATATAAATCGATATACCAAACGATATGAGAGAAGACATGCTTCACTTGCCCGAGATACGTTCCGTTAAGTTGTTCCCCCGTTCCTCGATCCATAAGCGGATATTGCCACATCCCAGCGAGCAACCCTTTGTCCGGTCGTTGTTCATATGCGATTTTTCCGTCTCTCTCGATGCATAGCGCGTCATACATTTCGACACGTGCTGCTCCCTTCTTCGTTTTGACCGGTAGCTCATCTTGTACATGATGCGCATATGCATAACAAGTGTCTTGCACGGGACAGAGCGAGCACATCGGATTTTTCGGTGTGCAGACCGTAGCACCCAACTCCATCACTCCCTCGTTAAAATCGGATGCGTGAGTCGGGTCCATCAATCGACGAACGACTTGTTCGAAGATTTTGCGTGTCTTCGGCAGTGCGATGTCGTCATAGATTCCGAATTGACGGGACATCACGCGCATGACGTTTCCATCCACAGCCGGCTCCGGTTGATTGTAGGCAATCGACAGTACGGCTCCCGTCGTATACGGTCCGACCCCTTTTAGTTTCTCGAAACGTTCTTTCTCCTCCGGGACGATTCCCTCGTAAACAGAAGCGACTTCTTTGACCGCTTCATGTAAGTTCCGGACGCGAGAGTAGTACCCGAGCCCTTCCCAATACTTTACGACCTCATCCGTGTCAGCAGCTGCGAGATCTTCGAGCGTCGGAAAGCGTTCCATGAACCGGTTGTAATATGGGATGACCGTATCGACTCGTGTCTGTTGCAACATCACTTCACTCACCCACACGCGATAAGGATTTTTCGCATGACGCCAAGGTAAATCACGCTTTTCGCGATTGAACCAGGTGACGAGTTCCTCATTAAAATGATGAATATTATAATTTGTGAACAATTTATCAAGATTAAGCATTGTGTTTCCCCTCGTTTTAAAAATATTGTATGATAAATAGGAATAGATGACGTAATTCTTTCATTATTGATGGAGGTGCTGACGCACATTGGATACTGCGACACACATTGGTATGGGACTTGGATTAAGTGCCATCGCGACGCTCAGCCCGGAAGTGTCAGGTGATGCACAACTGTTTTTAGCCATGACAGCCACGGCTCTCGTCGGCTCACATGCACCAGACTTCGACACCGTCTTTAAGTTAAAAGGAAATAGTACGTATTTACGCCAACATCGTGGTCGTTCACATGGAATCACCGCGCTTCTTGCTTGGCCAATCATCGTCAGCGCCGTCATCGGGACGGTCCTCGGCGTCAATCCTGCCTCTCTATGGGTCATGGCACAAATCGCCGTGTTGCTCCATGTCACGGTCGACTTGTTCAATGCCTACGGGACGCAAGCGCTACAACCTTTTTCGAAAAAATGGATCGGCTGGGGCGTGATCGGGACGTTTGATCCGTACTTGTTCTCCGCTTATTACGGTGCATATGCATTATGGATGATAACGGGTGCGACTGTCCCTATTTTTGCACTGCTTATTGCGCTTGTCATCAGTTACTATGCCATTCAGTTTAAATTACGTAACCGTGCGCTCGCTACCGTGGCGAGACACTTTGCAGGGGCACATGAATTGTTCATCTCACCAGGAATCGGTTGGGATGACTGGCATGTCGCCGTCCGTTTCCGCGATGGGCTCGGAGCTGTAAAAGTGAAAAAAGGCAAAGTCATCGAATGCGGTCGCTTCCGCGACAAACCGATGCCAGGAGAAGAAGACCTCCATTTCGTAGAGGCTCGGAAAAATGCTGACTTACAGGCGTTCCTCGAATTTTCTAAAATTCACACGTACACCGTGACACGCCATAACGGGATGATCGAATACCGCTTCACAAACTTGCGTTATTTCTCTAAAAACATGTATCCGTTTGTTGCCGTCGTTATCGTCGACGAGCAGACGAATGACGTGTTGTCATCGTTTACAGGTTGGGTGTTTAGTGAAGACAGCCTTCAGAAAAAATTGGTATACGAACAATAAAAAGTCGCTCAGATGAGCGACTTTTCTTATGCTTCCGATTCAGTGAATTGGAGCTCGAACTCGAATTTGACTTTCTTATCGACGAGGACACCACCCGCCTCAAGCGCTTGGTTCCACGTTAATCCATAGTCCTCACGGTTGAGCGACCCTTCTCCGGAGAAGGCGTGTTTCGTATTGCCCCATGGGTCTTTTGCGCTTCCCTCATACTCCACTTCAAACGTCTCTTCCCGAGTCGTTCCTCGAATCGTTAAATCCCCTGTCAATTCGAATTCTCCGCCTCCTTTTGAACGGAAAGAAGTTGAATGAAAGACGAGATGCGGATGTTCCTCGGCATTGAAGAAATCGCCTGAACGGAGGTGATTATCCCGATCCGTGTTGTTGGTGTCGATCGATGCTGCCTGAATCGTCACTTTCACACTCGCATTCGCTAAATCGCTCGGCTCACCGTTCGCCTTAATATCAAATTCTTTGAACTCGCCCTTCACCTTGGAAATCATCATGTGTTTGACCGTGAACGTGATCGAACTATGCGCCGGGTCAATCTGATATGTCTTAGCCATCGTGACTCACTCCTTATGGATGAATTAATGTGTACAATCTAGTCATTTCCACAAATCTTGAGTTCAAAACGTCTTTACAAAAGATTGACAAATTATTGTCAAAAAATTTTGACTTTTATCACATCATACCGTTACGATCAAAAAAAGGGAGTCGTTCGCTTACTGCTAAATGTAAGCGCATACATAACTCCTTTATCTCGTATGAAAAGGGAGGAACGATCATGATTTATGAAGTACCGAACTCAGCAGGAACGAAAGTACAGTTTAAGGACCGTTATGAGAACTACATTAACGGAAAGTGGACCGCACCGGCTGGTGGAGAATACTTTGAAAACACATCTCCTGTAAATGGGAAAGTATTATGTGAAGTCGCCCGCTCAACGAAAGAGGATATTGAACTTGCTTTGGATGCCGCTCATGCAGCCAAAGACGATTGGGGCAAAACGTCTGTCACGGAACGTTCTGTCATCTTGAATAAAATTGCAGACCGCATGGAAGAGAACCTCGAAATGCTCGCCTACGCGGAAACATGGGAAAATGGGAAGGCCGTTCGGGAAACGCTCAACGCTGACCTTCCGCTCGCCATCGACCACTTCCGTTACTTCGCAGGGGTCATCCGCTCACAAGAAGGTGGCATCAGTGAACTCGACCATGATACGGTCGCCTATCATTTCCATGAGCCGCTCGGTGTCGTCGCTCAAATCATTCCGTGGAACTTCCCGATTTTGATGGCGGTGTGGAAACTCGCGCCGGCACTCGCTGCCGGAAACTGTGTCGTCTTAAAACCGGCAGAACAAACCCCTTCTTCAATCATGGTTCTCATGGAACTCATCGAAGATTTATTACCACCTGGTGTCATCAATATCGTGAACGGTTTCGGTCTCGAAGCAGGAAAACCGCTCGCATCGAGTGACCGTGTCGATAAAGTCGCCTTCACGGGTGAGACGACAACGGGTCGCCTCATTATGCAATACGCTTCTCAAAACATCATCCCTGTCACGCTTGAGCTTGGTGGAAAGTCACCAAACATCTTCTTTGCCGACATCATGGACGCGGATGACGATTTCTTTGATAAAGCGATTGAAGGTCTCGTCATGTTCGCCTTGAACCAAGGGGAAGTCTGTACGTGCCCATCTCGCGCCTTGATTCAAGAGTCGATTTATGACAAGTTCATGGAACGCGTGCTAGAACGCGTCAAAGCAATCAAGCTCGGCAACCCACTCGATGCCGATGTCATGATGGGTGCACAAGCGTCGAACGAACAGATGGAGAAAATCCTGTCTTATCTCCAAATCGGGAAAGACGAGGGCGCAGAATGCCTAATCGGTGGAGAGCGCAACATGATGGACGGAGAGCTCGCGGATGGGTATTACATTCAACCGACGATCTTCAAAGGCCATAACAAGATGCGAATCTTCCAAGAAGAGATTTTTGGACCGGTCTTATCCGTCACGACGTTCAAAGACGATGCGGAGGCACTCGCCATCGCGAACGATACGCTTTACGGACTCGGGGCAGGCGTGTGGACACGAGACATGAACCGTGCATATCGCTTCGGTCGTGAAATTCAAGCAGGACGTGTCTGGATCAACTGTTACCACTCCTATCCGGCACATGCTGCATTCGGTGGTTACAAAATGTCTGGGATTGGACGTGAGAACCATAAGATGATGCTCGGTCACTATCAGCGTACGAAAAACATGCTCGTCAGCTACAGCGAACAAAAACTCGGGTTCTTCTAAGATGGTGAGACGAGTCGAGGCCACCCCCGCCGCGCTCGAACTCATCGAACGTCTCAAATCGAAACACGGTCCCCTCCTCTTTCATCAGTCAGGAGGATGTTGTGACGGGAGTTCTCCCATGTGTTTCCCACGTGACGAGTTCATGGTGGGCGACCACGACGTTCTTCTCGGTGAAATCGGCGAGACGCCCTTCTATATCCATGAGAAACAGTATGATTATTGGAAACATACACAACTAATCATCGATGTGGTCGATGGTCGGGGTGGTATGTTTTCACTCGAAGGTGTCGAAGGGAAACGATTTTTAGGACGTTCTCGAGTCTTTACAAAAGAAGAGCGTGAGGCGCTGAAGCATGAAACCTAAGCAAAAGGACCCATTTCGATGGGTCCTTTATGATGTAGAAAACGATTATCCTCGATTGTAAAAAATATACATATGAATCATCTCGCTTCTTGTATAGTGGATACAAAGGGAGGGATTTGATGGCTTCACTACTAACAGAATTGTTCGAAGGTATTTTCGTCACCTTGATCAGCATATTCGCACCCATATTTCTCGTCCTCACACTCATCATCATCTATAAGGTCAAACGTTATCAAAACAGTCAATATTCTCAACAAACTCGACATTCTTACTTCAAAGTGGTTCAAGACACCGGTCTATTCGGAGAGTATCTATGTGTGGCGGAGATTGAGTCAAAGTTCTTTCAACCGTTGATTTTGACAAACCTGTATCTCCCCCATCCTTCTAAAAAAGATCGAACCACTGAGATCGATGTCATTCTGATCAACCAATCCGGGGTACATGTCATCGAATCTAAAAACTATAGCGGTTGGATATTCGGTCGGGCACGTGACCGATACTGGACACAGACACTCCCCCGCCGTAAAAAGCATCGTTTCTTCAATCCGATCAAACAAAATGAATTACATCTCAAAGCCATCGAGCAAGTGCTTGGAGTGGACCGAACCCATCTCCACTCATGGATTGTATTCAGCAATCGTTCGACGCTCAAACAAATCGAATCTGCCGAGGTCCCTGTGCTCAATCGCCAACAGTGGATCAAAGAGCTGATCACCTACCAAGATTTTATTTTCGATCTCGATGAGCAAGTCCGCCTGTACGAAATCTTACACTCCTTCACACAAGTCGACACGACTGTCACCTTGAAACATATCGAAGACATCAAATCGACAATCAAGCAGTAAACAAACATCCCCGTACTCAGATGAGCGCGGGGATGTTTCGTCATTTACTCTGCATTTTAAAGCGTAAATACAATTCGTTATAGTAAGCGTTCATGCGCTTCCCTAGGTTTTCATACACTTCAAGGTCCTGTGTCACTTCACGAGACGGGTAGAATCGTTCATCCGATGTGACTTCTTCATCCAAGAATTCGAGAGCCGCTTCGTTCGGTGTTGAGTATCCGACATAATCCGTGTTACGTGCCGCAATCTCAGCATCTAACATAAAGTCGATGAACTGATGTGCCCCGTCCACGTTTTTTGCCGTACTTGGGATGACGAGGTTATCAAACCAGAGATTCGTGCCTTCTTCCGGAATGACATACGTCAGTTCTTCGTTCTCATACATGATTTCTGACGCATCCCCGGACCAGACGACGGCTGCCGCTGCTTCACGGTTCGCCATCAGCATTTTGATTTCGTCTCCGACAATCGCTTTGATGTTCGGCCAAAGCGTCGTTAACTTTTCTTCCGCCTCAATCAACTCATCTTTATTCGTCGTGTTGAGGGAGTACCCAAGCGAGTTCAGGCCGAAGCCCATCACTTCACGTGTCCCGTCCGCAAGGAGAATGTCGTTCTCGAGCGGCATTTCCCAAAGATCGTTCCATGATGTGATCTCACCATCGACTAGTTCAGGATTGTAGACGATCCCGACCGTACCCCAGAAATAAGGGACCGAGTACTTGTTACCCGGGTCGAACGATTTATCGAGGAAACGCGGATCGATGTTATCAAAGTTTTCGAGTTTATCGTAATCGATCGGAAGAAGGAGGTTCTCCTCTCTCATCTTACTGATCGCATAATCGGATGGAACGGCGACATCAAAGGCCGTACCGCCTTGCTCAATTTTCGTAAGCATCGCTTCGTTCGAGTCGAACGTTTGATAAACGACCTTCAACCCGCTCTGCTCTTCGAACTCACCGATCAAGTCCTCATCGATATAATCTCCCCAGTTGTAGACGACCAGTGTGTTGTCGCCGCCGAATCCTTGCGCAGCATTCAGTTGCTGAATCCAAAGAAGGAGACCAAAGCTGACAATCAATGGCACAGCCAACATGATGACTAGTTTTTTCATCGTCTAACCTCCTTTGACCCTCGTTGCGCCAACACATAATATCCGATGACAAGTATGAGCGTGAAGAGGAACAGAATCGCAGACAACGCATTGATTTCAAGCGAGATACCTTGACGTGCCCGCGAATAGACTTCTACGGCGAGGGTCGTGAAGCCGTTCCCTGTCACGAAGAATGTGACAGCAAAGTCATCTAACGAATAGGTGAGTGCCGTGAAGAAACCGGCAAATACCCCTGGCGTGATATATGGCAGAATGACTTTCGTCAATACGTCCCACGTGCTGGCACCTAGGTCACGTGACGCATCAATCAACGTCGGACTCATCTCTTGAAGTTTTGGCAACACCAAGATGACGACAATCGGAACCGAGAAGGCGATGTGCGACAAGAGAACCGAATAAAAGCCTAACTGAATCCCTAGCATCGTGAAGAGGATCAAGAAGGAGGCCCCGATGATGACGTCCGGGCTCACGATCAAGACGTTGTTCAATGATAAGAGGGACGTCTTCGTATACTTTTGTTTCGCCGTATAGATGGCGAGTGCCCCGATGACACCGAGCACGGTCGAAATCGTCGCCGAGAGCAGCGCGATGACAATCGTATTCAAGACGATGACGAGAAGTCTCGTGTCCGTGAAGAGCGACTTGTACCATTCGAGGGTGAACCCTTCGAAGTTACTCATCGTTCCGCCACTGTTGAACGAGTAGAAGACCAAATATAGAATTGGCGCATACAAGATGAAGAACACGGCCGCCAAGTATAGATTTGATAATTTGAATCGTTTACGTTTCATCGACGAACCGCTCCTTTCGCACCCCAGTCACGTGTGACGACCATGACAAGAACCATCGCCAAGATGAGGAAGACGGCAATCGTCGAGCCCATCCCCCAGTTTTGCGTGACAAGGAATTGTTGTTCAATCGCTGTACCGAGTGTGATGACTCGGTTCCCGGCGATGAGTCGGGTGATCATGAAGAGCGATAATGCCGGAATAAAGACGATTTGAATCCCCGATTTGACACCGTCAAGCGTCAACGGGAAGATGACACGTCGGAATGTCGTCCAGTTCGATGCACCTAAATCACGGGATGCGTAGACGAGTGATGGCGGTAACTTCTCAATGGCGTTGTAAATCGGCAAAATCATGAACGGGATGAAGATGTATACAGAAACAAAGACGAAACTGAAATCGGTGAATAGAATCTGTTTCGTCCCAATACCGATGGCTTCTAAAAATTGATTCGTAATCCCGTACGTTCCAAAAATACCAAGGAACGCATACGCCTTTAACAACAAGTTAATCCATGACGGCAGCAAGATGAGCAAGAGCCAAAGCTGTTTATGCTTCGTCTTCGTCAACAAGTATGCCGTCGGATACCCGACGAGTAACGAGAAGAACGTAATGAGAAACGCATACCAGAACGACGAGAGCGTCATCGACAAATACGTCGACGTGAAGAACGTCTGATAGTTTTCTAAACTCAAATTCCCATCGATATCAAAAAAGGAATAATAGACGACGAGGACGAGTGGTGCGATGACGAACAAGGCGATCCAAATCCAATAGGTCGTCAAATATACCGTCTTTGCGGTCTGATTAGTTTGATTCATGAGGGACCTCCTCGTAGGATTCGAGACGACGGTCAAATTCTTCTTCTGTTTCACCTAGTCGCATGACGTGAATCGCTTCTTCGTCAAACGTCAATCCGATTTTTGATCCGACGATTGATTTCTTCGTCGAGTGGACGAGCCATTCGTTTCCTTCTTGGTCATAACAGCAAATCTCGTAGTGGACACCTCGGAACAATTGAGAATCGACGTCGACAACGAGTTTCGCTGCATCGACCGATGTCATCTCTAAGTCTTCCGGACGAATGATGACCTCAACTTTTTCATTGCGGTCAAATCCTTGGTCGACACAGTCAAACGTTTTACCAGCAAACGTGACGACATTGTCTTCCGGCATGACACCCGGCACGATATTGGATTCACCGATAAAGTCTGCGACGAAACGGTTGATCGGTTCATCATAAATATCAGTCGGTGTCCCACTCTGAACAATTTTCCCGTTGTTCATGACGAAAATCTCATCCGACATGGCGAGCGCCTCTTCTTGGTCGTGTGTGACAAAAATGAAGGTGATGCCAAGACGTTGCTGTAACTCACGAAGTTCATATTGCATCTCCGTACGAAGTTTCAAGTCTAAGGCAGAGAGCGGTTCATCGAGGAGAATGACCTCCGGCTCATTTACGATTGCGCGGGCGATGGCGACACGTTGGCGCTGTCCACCTGACATCTCATCGATTTCGCGCGAGCCGTATCCTTCTAAGTTAACAAACTTGAGAGCCTGCTCCACTTTCGCTTTCACATCTGCTTCTTTCAATTTTTTAATGCGGAGACCGAATGCGACATTCTCAAATACGTTTAAATGAGGAAACAGCGCATAATCTTGGAACACGGTGTTCACTTGTCGTTTGTTGGCCGGCACATCGTTGATCCGCTTCCCGCTGAAGTGAATATCTCCTTCGGTCGCATCGGTAAATCCGGCGATGAGACGCAAAATCGTCGTCTTCCCACATCCCGATGGACCGAGAAGCGTATAAAACTTCCCACGCTCAATCTCAAAACTGATATCTTCAAGGACGACTGTATCGTCGTAACGCTTTGACACGTGGTCAAAACGAATAATTGTCTCTGCATTCATGCTGTTTCCTCCTCTGTTGACTTATAAATATGAATGGGTCGCGACGATGAGACATTCACTCTCTCCATCGTTATCGTTGACGAGTTGATGCGAATCCGAAGCGACATAATAAAGGGTTTCCCCTGTCTTGGCAAAATATGTGTGGTTCCCTAATTTCAAGGCGATTTTGCCGGACAAGACGTATACGAGCGTCTCCGAACGCGAAGGCTCATATTGTTTGAACTCTCCATGTTTGAAAAATGTGACAAGGATGGGCTCCATCTCTTTTTCATTCGATTCCGGGATGAGCCATTCTGTCCGATATTTGCGTTCTTCATCCGTATAGATGGTGCGATCGTCAACGGTGTACACCACTTTTTGATTCAACTCTTCATCAAAAAACTCTTTCGGGGAACTCCCGAGGACATTCAATAAATCGAATAACGTTTCTAGTGAGGGAGAGCTTAAATCCCGCTCGATTTGAGAAATATAGCCTTTACTCAAATCGGTACGTTCCGCCAGCTCCTCTTGGGTCAATCCTTTTTTGATCCGGAGCCGCTTAATGTTTTGACCTACTTCCAACGACTGAACGCCTCCTTCGTGTTTAGTGAAACATGAGTTCAACTAAAGAAAGTTTATCTATACTATACTTTAAAACAAACTATTAGCGACCTTCATTATAACGAATTGTTGACGAATTGCAATAAAAAAATCACGCCCCAAGGACGTGACTCAGTGTAAGTTCCGTTCAGACATCAAATGCTTGAACTTTTCGTTTTTCGTTTGGAACAAATGGAGCTGTGCCCCATATGCATCAATCTGTTGAATGACGTATTGGAAAGCCTTTGCCTCTCCCGGATATGGTTCGCCCGCCTTGGCAAGTGAGGTCTCAAAATCTTCCCATAACACTTCGACCCACGTCACCGCTTCTGAATCGTTCAAGACGTCATTCTTCTCTTTTAAAATGACCGCGAGCCGTTCATATTGTTCGTTCCGGTTCATCGTTTCACCTCCGACAATTCTGAGAGCGGGATGGCCCGTTCTGTCATCTCACCTTCAAACGTCCCCCAGCCCATGACGCCGTTGACGAATTTCAAGCGAAACGGACGGTCATTGTAATTGACGACATATGTTTCACCTGGACGAAACGATGATGGGTCAATCAAATAGCTTTCGGCAATCGCAATCCGTCGAAGGACGACTTCAATTTCGCTGACCATGCCCATCTGTTCAGCCTTTCGTTTCCGTTCATGTAATGCTTGAATCTCTTGCTCTAACTCATATTTCGATAAGTCACTTAACCGCTTTTCCATATCGTTCACCTCGATGTAAGCGTATCAGATTTTACGAAAAAAGAAAAAGACGAGACTGAGTACGTGACTCAGTTCGCCTTGAAGTTGTAAAGTGGCTTGATGATTTGATCGATTTGAACGGCCGGTTCGATATAACGAACAATTTCTTTCATCGACTTATACACAAATGGTGATTCATCGATTGTCGATGGGCGAACTGATGTCGACCAGACACCTTCCATCGAACGTTTGAATTCTTTGAAATCGACGCGTTTCCGCGCGGCCGACCGAGACATGATCCGACCTGCGCCATGTGGACCCGAGAAGTTCCAGTCTGGATTCCCTTTCCCCGTACAGATGAGCGAACCGTCTCGCATGTTCATCGGAATGATGACTCGCTCTCCTTCTTGAGCGGAGATGGCCCCTTTTCGCAGGATCATCGCATCATGATCGATATAGTTATGGACGGTGTCGAATTGATCGACGATGTTCCAATTCATCGCTTCGACAATCACATCCGTCATCGCACGACGGTTCGCCGCCGCATATTGTTGAGCGATGCGCACGTCATGCATGTAATCGTCCATATCCGTCCCCTCCACATAAGCCAGGTCTCGAAATGGTTTACGTGACGCCCGCTCTGTTTCCAGATAAGCCGAGATTTCGTGTTGTCGACCTAAGGCTTTCAAACGCTCAATTTCTTCTTTTACATCATGTGTTTCCATCATGTGTTGAATCGCTCGCTCCTGATAGTGATCGGCAATCTGCACCCCAAGATGGCGCGAACCGGAATGAATGACGAGAAACGTACGTCCCGAGTCATCTCGGTTCACTTCAATAAAGTGGTTCCCCGAGCCGAGCGACCCGACCGAGCGCAAGGCTCGGTCGAGTTTATACGGCGCTCGCACCTCTTCTAGTGGAAGTTCAGATGCGTATGGGTGAACCTTCTCCCGAATGTTCATTCCACTCGGTACGAGTTCACGAATGAGGTCATCGAGTCGTTGAAAATCGATTCGCTTGGCTTTGATTTCCGTACAAAGCATCCCACACCCTAAATCGACACCGACCAGGTTTGGCACGACTTTGTCTTGAATCGTCATCGTCGTTCCAACGACCGACCCTTTCCCCGCATGCATGTCCGGCATGATCCGAATCGATGCCCCTTGTGTGAACGGTTGGTCGAGCAATGTTTCAATTTGATCCCGCGTCATATCATCGATTCGTTCGTTGAACACTTTGGCGCGGTTATATTTCCCCTTGATTTCCATGTGACCTCCTTAACTGATCGCTTGTTGTTTACTCTGTAATTCATGCATTCGGGCATAGACACCGCCATACTCGATGAGTGACTGGTGGTTGCCTCGCTCAATGATTCGACCGTGGTCGAGAACGAGAATCTGGTCCGCTTCCCGAATCGTTGAAAGTCGGTGCGCGATGACAAATGTCGTCCGACCGTACGTGAGTGTTTTGAGCGCATCCTGAATCAATGCCTCCGTCTCCGAGTCGACGCTCGCTGTCGCTTCATCGAGGACGAGGATGGCCGGGTCAAAGACGAGGGCGCGTGCGAAACTGATCAACTGTCGTTCTCCACTCGAGAGTGAAGCTCCACGCTCAATCACCGGTTCATCGATGCCTTGCGGTAGCTGCTTCACGAAACGGTCTGCCCCGACGGCTGTGAGTGCTTTCCATACCTGTTCGTCCGTAATCGTCTCATCGCCAAGCGTGACGTTCGTGCGAATCGTTCCAGTGAATAGGAACGGGTCTTGTAAGACGATCCCGAGATGGTCTCGTACCGCCTGCGTCGGTAGTTTTGTCACGTCCATGCCATCGATTCGGAGGACTCCGGCGGATGGGTCATAGAAACGCATGAGCAAGTTCATGATTGAGCTCTTCCCGCTTCCCGTATGTCCAACGAGTGCGACCGTTTCACCAGGAGCAGCGTGTAGTTCAATCTGTTGCAACACCGGTTTCCCTGCTTCATAACTGAACGTGACATCATCAAAGACGACATCCCCTTTAAAGCGTGGAAGACGTTCCGATGAGACCGGTTCCCCTTTTTCGTCGAGCAGTTGGAACATCCGGTCGGCCGAGACGAGCGCTTGTTGGAGTGGTGACAATTGGTTCATGATTTGTGTCACTGGCTCAAAGATCCGCGAGACATAGTCGATATACGCGTACAGAATCCCAAGTGTCAGGACACTTCCCGTACCGAGCGTTTGAGCCCCGACAAACCAGATGAGTAAGGCGAGCGCCATGTTTCGGAAGAAGTTGACGAGGTTGTGGCTCATCAACGCATCCAATTTCAACAGTTTCCGTCTCGTTTGGAAGTTGTCGCTGTTCTTCTCATTGAACTCGTCATAAACGAGATTTTCGCGGACGTATGATTGAATGATTGGCATCGTTTGAATGCTCTCATTCAACTGCGCGTTCATATCCGCGACGAGTGCGCGGACACGGAAGTTATTTTTTGTCGAGAAACGTTGGAACAACTTAATCCAGACGATGACGACCGGGATGATAATGAGCGAGACGAGCCCTAGACGCACGTCTAGGAAGAACATCGCAATGAGTACCCCGATCATCATGACGACACTTTGGAAGACGCGAGCGAGCACTCCTAAATACAGGTCGCGTATCGTCTCTGTGTCATTCGTGACACGACTGACAATCTTCCCGATTGGTGTCTGGTCAAAATAGCGTACCGGAATCGTTTGAAGATGCTTCATCACGTCAAGACGCATCGTTTTGACGATTTTATGCGCCGATCGTTGTAGGAGCATCTGTTGTCCCCAGTTCAATCCGGCCGCAAATAGTAACAGGACGACGTACAATCCCGATAAGAGAAGGACAGCTCGTAAATCCGTCTGATAGAACTGGAACACGTCGGTCGACGAGAGCGAGACAATATTGTCATATGTCGCCGTTTCGTCCCCTCTTGAAATCGTCAGCACGTCGCCATCGACTTCACGGACGCCTCCGCTCATAATCGCCTCAGGTACGAGATAGTACCCATCGGTCGTTTGGACAATCGAGACCGGCTGAATCACCTCTTGACCGTCTAGTCTCGTTTCTTTCTCATACGATTCTCCATTAAAGGAAACACTACCGCCGGATTCGACTTGAACCCAGTCACGCTCGATGGCGACGATATGCTCATCGATAATGATTTTGGCGATATACGGCCCGGCAAGTTCTGCACCGACCGCTAAAAAGAGTAATGTCAGTCCGAGGAAGATGGAGCGCTTCACTTGCTTGGCATAACCAACGAGTGAGCGGATCGTTTTCTTCCGGCGGACCGGATCTAATTCATATTGATCGATCATGAGAGATTCCCCCTTTCCCGGATTACTCCGTCTCTCCTTGTCGAATAAATTGTTCATAGTACCAACCGTGTCGTTCCATTAGTTGGTCGTGGGTGCCGCGCTCGGTAACTCGTCCATCTTGAAGGACGAGAATTTGGTCAGCATGTGCCACCGCAGAAAGACGGTGCGCCACGATAAAGGTCGTCTTCGCCTCACGGCTCGTGCGGACCGAATCGATTATGCGTGATTCCGTCTTCGCATCGACTGCTGAGAGCGAATCGTCAAGAAGCAGAATCTCAGGATTTTTCAGTAAGGCGCGTGCAATCGACAATCGTTGCTTTTGTCCACCTGACAGCATGACCCCTTGCTCCCCTACGACGGTATCGAGACCGTTCTCCAAGTGTTCGATGTCCGTATCGAACGCCGCGAGATGAATGGCTCTGTCGAGTGCTTCATCCGAAACATCATCCACTCCGAAACGAATGTTATCACGCACCGTTTTTGAGAATAGAAGATGCTCTTGTGACACATAGCCGCTCCAACCACGGACCGTTTCAAGTTTAATGTCCGAGATCGGCACCCCGTTCACGAGAAGGGAATCGTCAATCGGATACTCCCGGAGCAATTGACGTAACAACGTCGTCTTCCCAGCTCCAGTAGGTCCGACAATTCCAATCGTCTCACCACACGAGACGTGCAGTACGATGTCCTCTAACGACTCCCGATTCGCGTTTGGATAACGGAATGAGAGCGATTTGAAGGTGATCTTCTCCGGTACATCGATGTGAACCGTTCCGGTTGACGAAACGTCCGGTACCTCATTCATCGTCGTCTCAATCCGTTCCAAGCTCGCCGTTCCTCGTTGGACGACGTTGATGAGTTCCCCGAAGGCATACATCGGCCAAATCAACATCCCTAAATAAATGTTGAAGGAAACGAGTTGACCGAGCGTGATGTCGTTCGTAAAGACGAGATACGTCCCGAACGAGAGTCCGATCAAATAACTGAGTCCGACGAGTAATTTGATGACCGGCTCAAACAAGACGTCGATTTTAGCGACATGCATGTTTTTCGCCATCACGTCATCCGTGATGTCATCAAATTTTTTCGTATCCGCCTCTTCTTGAACGAAGGAACGAACGACCCGAAGACCGGAGATGGATTCAACGACTTGGTCGTTCATCACGCCGAACGAATCTTGGGCTGCCGTGAACCGTGTATGAATTTGACTCCCAAGTTTATTCATCGACCAGGCGAGAATCGGCATCGGCAAGAGTGCTGCGAGCGTCAACTTCCAATCGATAAACACGCCCATAATCGTCAAGGCGATGAGCGTCATGTTGAACGAGTCGACTAATGTCATGACCCCAAATCCCGCTGTACGCTCCACCGCTTTTAAGTCATTCGTCGCAAGTGCCATCAAGTCACCCGTACGATGTTGTTGATAGAAGCGCGGTGTTTGTTTGAGAAGGTGACCAAAGAAGCGACCTCTCAATTTCTTTTCAAGTAAAAAGGCTGTCCCGAAGAGTCGGGCAATCCACAAGTATGACATCACGTACGATAACACCATGATGCCGAGTAGCGACGATACAATCAGAATCAATCGCTCTGTCGTCAAACTTCCTTCACGAATCGCATCGATTGCCTGACCGATAATCCAAGGTGGCAGCATATCTACAACCCCTGTGATGATCAATAAGATAATCGCAATCACGTACGTTCGTTTCTGTCTTTTAATAAACCAATCCAATTGCTTAATCAGTTTCATGACTGATTTCCCCCTTCCGCCCAATCCATCCGAACACGCAAAAAAGCGCACTCCACCTGATTGTGCAACCAATCAAATGAAGCGCGCTTGAAGTAGTCTTCAGTCTTTTGCATGGTCAGGGAAAGGACACTACCCCTATCCAGCTGCCAATGTCACGCAGTTAAATATGAGTAGCCATATGATGTTTTGAGTGTGTTTGTGAGTGCAATGTTGTTCATCGTTCTGGCTCCTCTCGTCTCATAGTTTTAAAATCTACTCAAACCTTAGCAAACTGTTCTGAAAATTGTCAACATTATTCTGTAAAAAAATTGTAACTTGATTTAGTTTAAGAAAAACATGCCTAAAATGAGACCAATGACCCCTGTGGCCGTCACGTAATAAATCATCGGCATGAGCGTGTAACGGATGATGGTCCCTTCCTTGCCGAGTAATCCAGCAACCGATGCGACCGCTACGACGTTCAGCACACAGATCATGTTCCCTGCGTTCGCCCCTGCCATCTGCATCGATAAAGCGAGCGTTTCATTGAGTCCAACCGACTCCGCAACGTTTGTCGTTAAACTTGAAAACATCATGTTCGAGAAGGTCGCCGACCCTGACACGAAGGCGCCGAGCGCCCCAATCCACGGTGCGACAAGCGGCCAAACCCCGCCGAACGTGTCAGCAGCTGCCGTCGCGAGTTCGACCGGCATCGAAGCGAGTCCGGCACCCCCGTTTTCAGAATGGATGAATATGCGGACCATCGGAACCGACGCCGCTAACGTGATGGCCGTTCCGACGACTCCAAGTGTCGTCGCCTTAAACACCGATGTCACTTGTGACCAACTCATGTTGTGTAAGAAGAATGTCGCAATAATCGTCAGGATGAACATGAAACCTGGTGAATAGAACGGTTCCCAAGACGTCGAAACTCCTTCTACCCCGAGGATGTTCGGGAGATTGATCCGGACACTGCGAGAGAGTTCGTTTAAAAATGGTACGGTACGGGTGAGAACTAAGAAAATCGTCAAAATGAGATAAGGTGCCCACGCCTTCCACTGTGGTAATTCACGCGTGGTTGATTTGAGCGTCACTTTCTCAGTAGATGGTTCTAATTCATCCACATATCCATCAAACGTCCAGACACGTTTCGGCATGAGAATGCCTTTACGAGCCATAGCAACGAGGATGACGAGACCGGTTAAACCACCGAGCATGCCACCGAACTCAAACCCGAGGATGAGTGTCCAAATGTACGCCGGTACGCTGTACAACAGCGCCGCCACAATCGCGATCGGAAATACCTCGAGTGCAGGTTTTATCGACTTTTCCTTACTGAAGAAACGCGTCAACATCAAAATTAAAATGAACGGGATGAATAGTCCGACTACCATATCGATCAACACCGTCTGTAAGACGACCTCTGTCAAGAAGGCAATCGACTCAGGCTGGTTCACATCTAAAGATAGACCGTTCCCGATCCCGATAAGTGCCGGTGTCCCGACCGCACCAAATGTCACAGCCGACACGTCTGCGGATAATGCAATGACAACGGCGGCAATCGGCGGAAATCCGAGTGCGATCAAGAGCGGTGCTGCAACCGTTGCAGGCGTCCCGAATCCAGATGCGCCTTCAATAAATGAAACGAATAACCATCCGACAATCAAAACTTGAATACGCGGGTCAGGTGTGATGTTGACGAATCCGGAGCGAATCGCGTTCATCCCGCCCCCTTCTTTCATCGTATTCATCATTCCGATCGCCCCGTAGACAATCCATACTGTCGTGACGGCGATGACGAGTCCTTGTAATGTCGCCGCCATAATTCGTGTCGCATCCAATTGCCAGACGAAAAACGCTAAAATTGCCGTCGTCACGAGTGACAAGGGCATGGCTACCGATGCAGGTAAACGCATAATGACCAATAAGATGAGCACGGCCACAATCGGTGTCAGTGCTGTAATCCATTCTAAAATCGTCAATATAGACCCACCTTTTCGTGTTTTCCCCTACCGTAAACAGATGTCCCATCACGATTCTTCTTCAGCGAGTCGATCTAACGTACGTTCAATCACATCATACGGAAATCCTTTGCGTCGAAGCTGCATCTTCATACGCTGTTTGCGCTCGAACGCATCGTACCCGCTGAACTTCCGACTCAACTTCTCAGCCTGTTTCAGACATGCCGCAACTTCGACATCTTCGTCCTCTTCTTCCCAAAAAGTTTGAATCGCCTCTGAAATAATATCAAAGGTAAACCCCCTTTGCATCAGGGTTTGTTGAATTCTTTGTTGCACTTCTGTGGCAGAACGACGATTCGTTTCCAGTTGTTTCCTTTTCACGAACTTTCCGGCCTTCTCGACGAGATCTTCGTGTGAGATTGATTCTAATACGGATTCAACAACGTCCGTTGGGATTCGGAGCTGTTCGAGCTCGCGTTTGATTTTGATCGGCCCACTTGGACTCGTGTTGAATTTCGTCTGGACATACGCTTTCGCGAACTCCTCATCGTTCAAATAGCGCTGCTCGATCAGTCGTGTGATGGCATGTTTGATAGCGGATTCACTTAACTCTTTCTTCACGAGATAGTCCCGTACCTCTGAGATGGCACGCATTCGATACGATAAATAATTGATGGCTAACTTATAGGCTTTCTGAATTTCTTCCGCCTCAAGGACGTCTTGCACAAAATCGTCTTCGAGCTCCATCCCTTTTGTGAGCCCATACTTGATGAACACATCGACATCGATAGCGAACGCGAACTCCTCTTTCCCTTCCCGTTCGATGAAGACGTTCAGTCGGTCTTGGTTCTTCTTCTGGGTCGTGAACTTTGCAATTTTCACAACGACTCCCCTCCATTCCATGTTTCTAACATATCACGTTCAAGAAACGTAGAGGATTTTTGATAAGTTAGAAGAAAGGGTATTCATCTGGATATACTGACTTATACCCATTTTAGAAACAACACATGATATCGGAGGGAATTTCATGAAAATCGCAATCACCGGTGGAACCGGGCTCATCGGTCAACCACTCGTTCGTGCACTGGCCGACGCCGGACATCAAGTCGTCGTGTTGACACGTCATCCACGTCCCCGCCATCGCGGTGTGTCGTTTATCGAATGGTTGACACCAAATAGTAAACCAGAAGAGGAACTCGAGGGAACAGATGCGTTCATCCATTTGGCCGGCGCCTCAATCAACGACGGACGATGGACCCACAAACAGAAACAAGCCATCCTTCAAAGTCGAATCGAAGGGACGAAGGAAGTCGTCCGGATCATTCAACAGTTGAAACAAAAGCCACAGGTCGTCATTAGCGGCTCGGCCATCGGCATATACGGTGAAGATCGTTCCATTACGTATTCCGAAGAAACCCCATTACCGACACGGACTAATTTCCTCGGGAATGTCTGCGTCCTCTGGGAACAGGAAGCAGAACCCATTCGTGATTTAGGCGTTCGTCTTGTGACGATGCGCACCGGCGTCGTCTTATCGAATGATGGCGGTGCCTTCCCATTAATGAAACTCCCCTATCAATTCGGGGTCGGTGGTAAAATTGGTTCAGGAGAGCAATGGGTTCCTTGGATTCATTTAGACGACCTCGTCCGCTTGTTCGTGCACGTCATCGAGACCGATTCTATCGAAGGACCGGTCAACGGTACTGCACCTACACCGGTGACGATGAACGAGTTCGGGAAGACGATTGCGAACGTGATGCATCGTCCTCACTGGATCCCGGCACCTGCCCCAATGATGGAACTCGTCCTCGGTGAAAAGAGCGTCATCGTCCTAGAAGGAGCGAAAGTCGTTCCGACGAAGGCACTTCAACACGGTTTCGAGTTCCGCTATGAAACATTGGAACCGGCTCTAACACAACTACTACAAGATGCTTAAGGAGAATGAATTGTGAGTCACTTACTAATCCGAAATGCCCATATTTACCCCATCACTGCCCCCCATTTTTACGGAGACCTCCGTGTTCGGGACGGGAAAATCGTCGAAATGTCCGATTTGCTTGAACCGACTGACGGGGAGCATGTCATTGAAGCCGAAGGAAACTTTTTATTCCCCGGCTTCATCGATGCTCACACCCACCTCGGATTATATGACGAAGGAACGGGCTCTGTCGGGAACGACGCCAATGAAACGGTCGAAGCGATGACGCCTCATGCTCGTGCGATTGACGGGGTATACCCGCTTGACGAAGGATTTCAAGAAGCGCTGATGGCAGGCGTAACCGCCGTTCAGGTCATGCCAGGAAGTATGAACGTCATCGGTGGTGTGACCAGTGTCATCAAAACACACGGTCGCTATATTGACGACATGATCGTCCGTCGTTATGCCGGATTGAAGATGGCGCTCGGCGAAAACCCGAAACGGATTCATAGTATGGGGAAAACCGGTGATTTGACGCGGATGGGGATTATGGGGTTGCTTCGTGAAGCGTTCCGTACCGTCGGGTCGACCAAAACGATCGGAACGTTCGGCAGCCAGATGATTCAACTTGCCCTCGACCGAGAGATGCCGATTCGTGTGCATGCCCACCGCGCCGATGACATTTTATCTGTCGTTCGCTTTGCCCAAGAGTTCGATCTCGACTATCGCATCGAGCATTGTACAGAAGGTCATCTCGTCGTTGAAAAATTACAAGAACTCGGTGTGAAACATGTCACCGTCGGACCGACGTTTACTCGAAAATCTAAAATCGAGCTTCAGAACAAGACGTGGGAGACGTATCGCATTCTCCATGAGCACGGCATGATCGTCTCCATCACGACCGACCATCCGTACACACCGGTCCAATATTTGAACTTGTGCGCCGGACTTGCAGCACGTGAAGGACTGCCTGTCGACATCGCGTTACGCGGAATCACCATCAATCCGGCTGAATCACTAGGTGTCGCCGACCGAATCGGCTCTCTCGAAGTCGGAAAAGATGCCGATTTGGTGCTTTGGAGTCACTTCCCGCTCGACTACTTATCGAAGCCGATTATGACCATTGTGAACGGTGAAGTCGTGTACAAAACGGACCGTGCTGAAACCCATCATGAGGTCGAGTAATTTTCATTATTTTTCATAAGGGTTTTTACGCATAATTTACTTGCTTTTTTAAAAATACTATATAAAATTATCTTGTAACTTCATAAAGCAGCCAAGGCGGTTCGAACAGCGAAGCCAGAAGTATGCTTTCGTTACGACTATTCTTCAGCGGTCTGAAATAGGAGGAGGAATGTAAAGGTGCTCAAATTTCGTGAGCTCACCGACTGCGCGGAGTTGTTCGAACTGATGCAACACCCAGATGTCTTTCCGTATGTCCGTCAAAAGACGGTCCATTTTGACGAGTTTTTATTTAGCACGAAGCAAATCATCGAGCTAGAAGAGCAAGGAAATATCATCTCACGTACCATCACGAACGAGTATGGCATCCCGATTGGGACGATCAGCTTGTTCGATGTCGAATCCGGCTATGGATTCCTCGGCACGTGGCTTGGCAAGCCGTATCACGGCAAAGGTTATAATCAAGTGGCGAAAGAGGCGTTCTTCTCAGAACTGTTCTTCGAGCTTGATATTGAGAGCGTATTTTTAAAAATCCGTAAATCGAATGAACGATCGATTGCGGCAGCAAAGAAGCTCCCGTACGCGTTTTGCGCGAACGAGATCCGCTCTGAACTGCTCGCGGAGATCAACCAAGGTGACGTGGAGTATGTTTTATACGAGGTATCCAAGTCGAGCTTCCAATTGTACTTGCATGCCCTGCACGTCCCGGAATACGAAGTGCCATACGAGGCACAACTCGAAGCATGAGCCAATTCTGTCAAAGAATTGGCTTTTTTGTGGCGTTTTTGTGTGGATTTGATGGAGGGAACTTGTCGGAGCCGAATAAATCTGTTCTAATTCGAAGAGATAGGTATGATAGAAGTATGAGGGATTTATCACAACTCCCGTTAACCGTTTTGCAAAGGAGAATGGCATATGTCAGAATCAATGTTTCGTATCCTCGTGACCGACGACGAAGAACAAATGCGCGATTTACTTGTATCAAATTTAGAAAAAGAAGGGTATGAGACGGTCACCGCCTCAAACGGCCTTGAAGCGATTGAACGCTTGAAAGAAGAGACGTTCCATCTCGTCTTACTTGATGTGATGATGCCGGAACTCGACGGATTGACGGCTTGCATGCGCATCCGTGAGTTCTCAAACGTACCCATCATCCTGTTGACGGCACGCTCAGAAGAGCTCGACCGTATTCATGGCCTCAAAATCGGGGCAGACGATTACATCACGAAACCGTTTAGCCCACGCGAATTACTCGCACGAATCGAAGCGACGCTCCGTCGCACGCACAGCTTCTCAAAAGAACAAGAAGCGACGTTTGATGTCGGGGTCCTCTCAATCGATATCGAAGGACGTACCGTCAGTGTGAAAGGGAAGACCGTCAACTTGACACGAAAAGAGTTTGATTTGCTCTACCTATTCATCACGAACGACGAAAAAGTATTCTCTCGTGAACAATTGCTCGATCAAATTTGGGGGACCGAGTATCATGGTAACCTTCGCACGGTGGATACTCACATTAAGACGCTTCGCCTGAAACTCGGCGAGGCGGGCGGTTATATTCAGACAGTCTGGGGAATTGGCTACAAATTCGAGGCAAACGGATGAAACGATACACGATCAGGAAGCGGATTTGGATTACCATCTGGACAGCCAGCCTCTTCTCAGCGTTCGTGTTTCTCATCATGACGTTTTATCTGTACGACAAGTTCTATATTCAAACGCAAGAAGAACTGCTCATCAATCGCGGTGAGAAACTTGTCACCATCTATAAGGCCGACGGTTTCTCGGACGCGTTCGCCGATAGTATGACGTACACGAACGAATTGACCGAAACGAAAGTGTTCCTCTCCTCCGTTCGAGAGGACACACTCGGCTCCGGTAAAACTTTTTTAAGGCAGCAAGACCTCGAACGGTTGCAGGACGGTTATGCCATCTCGGTGACCCGGAAACATCCGACCGAGGACGTCGACATTTTGATGACCGCATTTCCTCTCATCCGCGACGATGAACTCGACAATGCACTCATTTTGTATATGGAGCTCAGTAAAATCAGTGAACCGTTCCAACCGATTCGGCTCATGATCACGTTTTTACTCGTCCTCATGATCGTGAACTTGCTCCTATTCGGTAAACAGATCATCGACACGATCATCCAACCACTCATTCAGATGAAGCGTGCCTCTCAAGTCTATGCGCAAGGTGATTTCTCCCACCGCATCCCGATCGTCTACGACGATGAAATCGGTGAACTCGCAGACACGCTCAACTCGATGGCGGAATCGCTCGGACTTGTTGAAGAGCAGCGTAAAGAGTTTCTAGCTAACGTCAGTCACGAACTTCGCACGCCACTCTCCTACATCCGCGGTTATACCGAGATGCTTCAAGATGAAACGTTGGACGAAAAAACGAGGGCGCAATATTACGACATCATCGAGAACGAGACGAACCGGCTTCAGCGCCTTGTCACGGACTTACTCGATCTCGCCCAGCTAGAGCGGGACTCATACCCGATGACGAAAGAACCGGTCGTTTACTCGCAAGTGCTTGAAGACGTTCTCTATCGTCTTGAACCGATTGCCCGGGCAAAAGGCGTGACAATCGAATCGGATTTAGACTTCGACTTGATCATCCTCGGTGACCATGACCGACTCGAACAAGTCATCGGCAATCTTCTCGACAACGCGCTCCGATATACGGACGCTGGCAAGACGATTCATGTGAAAACGTTCGCCGAAACCGAATATGCAATTACGGAAATACGTGACGAAGGTCGAGGCATCCCGAAAGAAGATTTAGACAAATTGACGGAACGCTTCTATCGTGTCAATAAATCACGGACACGAAAAGATGGCGGAACCGGTCTCGGTTTGGCCATTGCGAAGCACATTATCGAGCGTCATGAAGGGTCTCTTCATTTCAGCTCTGAAGTCGGACAAGGAACGACTGTCACTGTCGGTTTGCCGCTTCTACCTGACGATGAATTTGATATGTAAATAGGCAGCCGCGATGGCTGCCTTTTCATATGTCTTTCCCTTTATATTGTTCGGTTGACTCTTGCTCGAGTCGTTCACGTTCGGCATGCGTCTGCGGAAAACCGTTCGCCTGCCACTCGGCACGGTGACTCGAATCGAGTTGCGTGAGCCCTTGCTCCGCCTCATCCTGATCCGCATCGACACTTTCCCGCTCATCCATCTTCTGCCACGTATCTTCTTCCTCACGTTGCGAAAGCAGCGCCGCCACTTTTGGTGCAACGAGCGCCGCACCGGCAACACCTAAGACAATCCCCATCAACACTTTCCGATCCATCCTAACCCCTCCTTCACTATGCACTCTTCATTCCACCATTTTATAATCTCAAAACCATTATCGAAAACGTTTACAACATTTCTACGAGTGGAATGGCTAATGGAAGGAGGCGATTGAATGGAAAAGAAACGACCTACCTCGAAACGTCCGTTTGATAATCCAGACGCGGTAGACACGGATAAAGAGAGTATTTTTGACGAGGACGGCATGCAAACCGTCGACCCGATTCCTGTCGAGGAATTGAACGAACGAGTGAAGGATGAAAAGAATAAACGTCACTCGAAAGATGAGTCAGTGAGTGAAAAGAAATATAAAGACAAATAAACAAGCTGCGGACGTTTGTCCGCAGCTTGTTATGTTAAATCCTTCGGTGAAAATCCGTAAGGCAACATCTCTTCTTTCGTCATCACTTTCGTATCACCGTTCAAGTTTGCAAGAATCAACGTGAAGTCTTCACCAGCGAATTCAGCGATCACTTGGCGGCACGCACCGCATGGTGAAATCGGGCCTTCTGTGTCACCGACGACGACGACCGTTTCAATCGCGTCACTACCTTCTGACACGGCTTTAAAAATGGCTGTGCGTTCGGCACACATCGATAGTCCGTACGAGGCGTTTTCCACGTTACATCCTGTAATTTCGTTTCCTGATGTATCGATGACAACAGCTCCTACTTTAAACTTTGAATACGGTGTATAGGCGCGTTTGCGCGCTTCGATGGCTTTATGGACGAGTTCTTGTACGCGTTCTTGTGAGATCATAGGATGTTCCTCCACTTCTATATTTGAAAAGAAGTCTGACATCTGAACTATATCGTGAAAACGCTTACGTGACAAGCCTTTTCACGGTCTCGTCAATATTTTTTCTTTTTCTTTTTCTCGAATACGACGACCGACTCGACATGAGATGTCTGTGGGAACATATCATACGGCTGTACGTAATTCACTTTGTATCCCGCTTTCATCAACTGGTCGGCGTCACGTGCGATCGTCTGCGGGTTACATGACACGTAAACGATTCGCTTCGTTTTCGACGAGATGATGGAATTGATCAATTGATGGTCCATCCCTGTGCGTGGCGGGTCGACTACGATGACGTCTGGGATCCATCCATCTTTTACCCAACGTGGAATCCAATGCTCGGCACGCCCTTCGACGTATGTGACATGGTTATAGCCATTTTCACGCATATGGTCATTGGCATCTTCGACCGCTTCCGGCACGACTTCCATTCCACGGATTTCTTTCGCATATGGGGCTAACCAAAGTCCGATCGACCCTACTCCTGCATACGCATCGATCACACGTTCTTCACCTGTCAATCCTGCGGCCTCGACCACTTCACGGTACATTTTTTCTGTCTGTGCCGGATTCAACTGGAAGAATGCGCGTGGTGATAAGTGATAATGAACGTCGTCTAATTGTTCATCCATTTTCTCCTGACCGGCGATGTGAACTGTCCGATAACCGAAAATAACACCCGAACGGTTTGCATTGATATTGATATGGAACGACACTACGTTCGGCAATTCCATGATGCGGTCGCTCAATTCATCTAAATCAGGGACATCTTCATGTCCGACGACCAAAACGACTTGAACATCGTTCGTGTTATAACCCGAACGGACGACGATGGTGCGCGCGTACCCCGTGTCGCGACGTGCATCGTAGACGGGAATATCAAGTTCGTTTAAAATACGGACAATCGCATTGTTGATGTTCGTCGTATCCCGTTGTTGGACCATACAGTGCTCGATCGGCACTAGATGGTTCGAGTTCGGTTTGTAGAGACCTGATACGATCTCACCGCGACGCGTGCCGAGTGGGAATTGTGATTTGTTCCGGTAATACCATGGATCTTCCATTCCGATTGTTGGACGGATATCCGATTTGTCCACGTTTAGTTTCGTCTTTTGACGGAAGGCGTTTCGAACGATTTCTTCCTTATACTCCATCTGCAGACTTGAACTCATATGTTGGATTTGGCAGCCCCCGCACTCATCGTAAATCGGACAAGGTGCTTTGACGCGGTCTTTCGAGTCGTTATCTCGTTTGACGACACGCGCTTCCGCATAGTTTTTTTCCACACGCGTGATTTCGACTTTGGCTCGTTCTCCCGGCAATAAGTTCGGAATGAAGATGACCATGCGATTAAGTGTCGCAATGCCTTCTCCATTAATGCCAAGTCGCTCGACCGTGACATCTTTAAAATCTCCTGTAATTAATTTCAATCTGATTCATCCTTTCGAGACGATTGTTCTAGGTCTTTGGCGTAACGCACTACTTTAGCGCGCAACGAATCAATGTCGGCTAACAGGCGATGTAAATCTTCAGGTGTCGTATGCTCGTCTAGCGTATTGACCGATAGACAGAGTAATTCCGTTCTCGATTTTAGGACGTTCATCTTTCCGGCAGTATCTGTTCGTGATTTACCCATCTTGTAATCGCTCCTTTGGTTCGTGACAAAGAGTTGCTATTATAGCATACTATTTCGTGTAACTTGATGAAAAGGTGGAATCCACATGCAAAACATCTCCCCAACTTTCGACCCTTGGGAAGCCTATCTCGACCAAGTCGAACACGGTCGACTCGTCTTATCCAACGTCGAAGTAACCACAACGAAGCTGTGTAACATGCGTTGCGAACATTGTGCGGTCGGTTATATGCTCGACCAAACGGAAGAACCAGAAGTTCCGCTCGACCTGTTGATTCAACGACTGGATGAGATCGAACATTTGCGTGCCTTCTCCATCACAGGCGGTGAACCGATGCTGTCCATGAAATCGGTCCGCAACTATGTCGTTCCATTGTTACGTTATGCGAAAGAACGTGGGGCCCGTACGCAAATCAACTCGAATTTGACGCTACCGTTATCTCGCTATCATCTTATTACCCCTTACTTGGACGTTTTGCACATTTCGCATAACTGGGGCACCGATGACGATTTCCTTGAAGGCGGATTCGCGATGATGGACCGGAAACCGAGTGAAGAGGCCCGATTGAAAATGCTCCAGACGATGAAAGACAACGCACGTGCTCTCACATCTGAAGGAATCATTGTATCCGCGGAGACGATGATCAACAAGCGGACGATTCCTCATTTGAAAGAAATCCATGAAGAAATTGTCTCACTTGGTTGCCAAAGACATGAGGTTCACCCAATGTACCCCGCAGACTTCGCTAGCGCCCTCGAATCAGCATCGCTCGCTGATACGCGACAAGCCATCCATGACTTACTCGATGCCCGTGACGAGAACGTATGGATGTTGTTCGGGACGTTACCATTCTATGCATGTTCTGACCTACCTGAAGACCGTGCTCTGTTGAAGCGACTTCATGAAACAAAAAACGTGACCGTTCGAAACGACCCAGATGGACGTTCTCGTCTCAATACGAATATCTTTGACGGACAGATCATCGTGACCGATTTCGGTGATGAACTCGGTTCACTCGGCACCGTCTATGACACACCATTCCAAGAGGCGTATGATAAGTGGACGAACAGCCAATTGAACGCTACACTCTCTTGTCACTGCCCTGCCGTGAAGTGTCTCGGGCCGAACGCACTCGTTAAACAAGCCTATTATCCGACGGTCGATTTCCAATCTCGTAAAGCTACATCGTTTTAAATATTTTGATTCGGGAAATGTTCTGTATATTAAATGAATCGAGGTGCGTGTAGATGACTGCGATTTATATCCTCATGATTACCGTGATGGCCATCATTATTTTTGGCGGAGTACTGAGCATCTTATTGACAGCCGCATTCGTTTCAGACAAAGTAGAGCATGATGAAATGTTTAGTCAAGGCAGTTGGGATGATGAATTGCTGCATTTGAATCACTCTCCACAACCGATTGACGACACGAAAAGCTGAGACCCTTCTCGGCTTTTTACTTTGACTTCATGAGGTGAACCTATGCTCCGTTTTCGTTTTATGATTTTACTATTGATTGTCTTTATTTCCGGTTTGATTCAAGGTGCGCTCATCCCACTCTTATCCACGTTGATTGAACGGGATGGGGCCCCGGCCTGGGTGAACGGACTGAACGCGACGATGCTTTACGTCGGTGTGATCGTCTCTGCGCCTCTCCTGGAGCGATTCGTCCGTAAATATGGATTCCGACCGACCATCGTCCTCGGTATCGTATTGACGGCTGTCGCGACCTTCGCTTTACCGATTTGGCCGTCCTTACTCGTTTGGGCGATGATGCGCTTCTTCATCGGATTCGGCGACTCGGCTCTACACTACGGGTCACAAGTATGGGTGACCTCAGCAAGTGAAAAGAGCAGTCTCGGTCGAGCGATGGCGTATTATGGAATGTCTTTCAGTCTCGGTTTTGCCATCGGTCCATTGATCGCACCACTCGTCGACCTATGGTTTTGGTTACCGTTCCTCATCATCGTCTTCTTCTGTCTCGCTTCGTTGATGCTCGTCTTTAAAGTCGAGAACGAGTTTCCGGAGGTCGAAAAAGTGAAGACCGACTCGAAAGGACGAATTCGACTGATTCTTGTCGGTGCGGGATACACGCTTCTCCCTGCCTTTACATATGGGTTTCTCGAAGCGAGCTTAAATGCCAACTTTCCCATTTTTACGTCTCGGAATGGGATGAGTTTGACGGAAACGAGCACACTCATCACGACGTTCATCGTCATGTCGATTGTCGTTCAGCTTCCTCTTGGTCGCCTCGCAGACTTGTACGGTAAGAAGCGGATCTTACAAATCGTGCTGACGTTTGGTACCCTCGTATTCACTTTGGCGAATCTTGTTGTCGATTCCTATGTCGGTCTACTCTTCCTATTCGCACTTGCCGGCGCCGGGCTAGGATCGACTTATTCACTCGGTTTGGCGCATATGACAGAGGTGCTTCCCCGTTCGTTACTGCCGACGGGAAACATGCTCTACAGTATTTCATTCAGCATCGGCTCGATCTCAGGTCCGATGATCGGTGCCTTCTGGTTGTCTTTACCGAAAGAGGTCTATTTCTTTATGTATGCCGTCATTCTCGGTATTCTAGCGCTACGACTCTTCACGTCAACCGCTAAACCAATCGACTTATAAACAGAGGCAGATGGTTCCCATGAACCACCTGCCTCTGTTTTATTCCACTACTCGTTCCATTTCATCATCGTTTAACTGCAAAGCTCGGATGAACACTTCGTCTAGCGCGAATGGTTCAGTGTCTAGCGAAGCGAGTACATCGGATTTTAGCGTCACTTCTACGACACGGTCATCGAACTGCCATCTCGTCTGAATATCATCACCTTGTCTTGTGGCGCGGGTCGCCACTAGACCGTGACGTTCTTTTAAACTTTGACTCACGCACTTCATCACGTACTTGACGTACTCATCTTTCGGCTGACGTGAGATGAGAATGTTTCGAACGATTCGATTTCTAGTCATTGTTTCTCCTCCTCCCTTTGAATGATTGCGCACGCAAGTCTTTACAAACGAAGACCGATTTTCGAACTTTAAAATTCAGAATTTTTAATATATTTTGTCACGGGATTTCAATTCCGTCAACTCTGTCTCTATTTCAAATGACATCCGTTTTTTTTGTACGGCGACCTTGAAAATACGTAGATAAATAAATGCCGACAATAACGAATCCGAGTCCGACCACCGCATTCCACGGAATCGTTTCACCGAGTAAAATCCCTGACAACATGACACCAAATAAGGGAACTAAAAAGATATAGAGTGAAATTCGACTGACCGGATTGTATTTCATCAATGTGTTCCACAATGTAAATCCGATCGCTGACAACATCGCCAAGTAAAACAGGAACGCAATCGTCTGTCCGGTGTACGGCATGGAAACACCATTCGGGTCTAATAGATAGCCAATCAGCAGTAACCCAACTGAACCGATCACCATCGCCCAAGCCGTCATCGGGGCAACATCATACGTCTTCGAGTAGTCCTTCGCTATCAAGTTCCCGAACGCTCCGGATACCATCGCCAAGATGAGTAAAATCTCTCCTAACCCAAAACCAACTTCAGATCCGGTCGCCGGCCAGTTCGCGATGACGATTCCAGAAAAACCAAACGTTAAAGCAAACCCCTTCAATCGATTCAATTTGTCGTCTTCATATCGGAAATGAGCGAGGGCCATTTGGAAAAACGATGTAGAACCAGCAATGATTGATCCCTGGACCCCGGTCGAAATGGACAGTCCGATATAGAAGAACAAGTATTGTAGAAACGTCAAAAACAAACCGAGATGCGCATACGCCTTTACCTTTTCACGGGTGAATCGGACAGACCGTTTCAAAACGGTCTGACTGATGATGAGCAATAGAATCCCTGCGAGTAAAAAGCGCTCGCCAGCGAACAATAGTTGTTGCCCATACTCATTCGATTGGATATCAAGTTTCTCATAACTCAACTTGATGAATGGGAACGCACTCCCCCATAACAACGTATTGAAAATCGCCAATAACGCCACCGTCCAAGGGCGTTCAAATATATTTTGCATGACACAAAAACTCCTTAATCTTTTTATTTGTGAGTCACTGATAAGCGTGTTAAGATAAATCTAGATAACAATCATTATAAATAAAGGATTCAGATTAAACTTCTATAAATTCTTTATTTTAAGCCAATTGAAGATGATAATCATCATCAGTCATTATCATTTAATCGAGATTTATTCTCAATTAGAAAGAAGGGATTATCGATGAATGTCCAATCGGTCACGCACGAAAAAAGCCACGTTTTCAAACGGGCTAGCTGGTACGAACATATTGAATTGATCATGGCGCTCATTAGCGGTGTATTGATTGTACTCGCTTATATCGCCGAAACACAAGGCGGAGCGCCTTGGATTCATGTCACACTTTACTTATCCGCCTTCTTCATCGGAGGATACGCAAAAGCGAAAGAAGGGATTTCGGATACGATTGAGACGAAATCGCTGAATGTAGAGCTTCTCATGATTGTCGCCGCCATCGGTGCCGCTTCGATTGGGTACTGGATGGAAGGGGCAATCCTCATCTTCATCTTTGCTTTATCCGGGGCACTCGAGACGTATACGATGAACAAAAATGAACGTGCCCTCGAATCGTTAATGGAATTACAGCCGGAACAGGCGACTCGTCTAACAGACACTGATGAACTCGAAGTTGTTCATATCGACGACCTTCGTGTCGGAGATCGGATTTATGTACGTCCTGGTGAACGCATTCCGGTCGATGGAAAAATTGTAAAAGGCAACGCATCCGTAGAAGAAGCCGCCATCACAGGCGAATCCGTCCCTGTCGATCGTCAAGTCGGTGATGACGTGTTCGGATCGAGTGTCAACTTGAACGGGGTATTGACGATCGAAGTGACAAAACTTGCGACGGAAACACTGTTCCAAAAGATCATTCAAATGGTCCAACAAGCACAAGAAGAGAAATCACCGTCTGCACAGTTCATCGATCGATATGAAGGACGTTATGTTCAAATCGTGCTCTTCTCTGTTGCGGCCATCATCATTCTCGGACCGTTCGTCACGTCGTGGTCTCTTGAAACGAGCATCTATCGCGGCATGATCCTTCTCGTTGGCGCCTCCCCTTGCGCACTCGTCGCCGCCATCACACCGGCCGCGCTGGCTGCCATCGCCTCTTCTGCAAAACACGGGATTCTCTTTAAAGGCGGTGCTCATATCGAGAACATGGGACGTCTAAAAGCAATCGCCTTTGACAAGACCGGGACACTCACAATTGGGAAACCGATTGTGCAAGAAGCGCTCATCTCACCTTCATTAGAAGAAGAGGACGTCAACCGAATTGTCAGTTTGATTGAAGAGCATTCGATGCATCCACTTGCTGAAGCGCTCGTTTCCTACACCGGAAAACATAGCGGGGAAATGACACACTTCAAAGACATCACAGGCTCCGGAATTGAAGCAACGATTGACGGGACGACGTATCGGGTAGGAAAACAGAAGTTCGCTGACCGAAGCGGTGATTTCTTTAAGAATGATGTCGAACGATTGAAAGAGGCCGGTCATACACTCGTCTTCATCAGTGACGAGACACGTACAATCGGTGCTTACGCCTTACGTGACACGCTACGACCCGAGGCAAAGGTAGCAATCAAGCGACTGAACGACTTAGGGATTGCGACCATCATGATTACCGGAGACAACGAGGCAACCGCTCGCGCTATTGCGAACGAAGCTGGGTTGACACGCTATATCGCCGAATGCTTGCCTGAAGAGAAGGTTTCGCAAATCAAGGTGTTACGAGAGGAATATGGAACAATCGGGATGATTGGCGACGGAATCAATGATGCCCCCGCCCTTGCGACCGCCGACGTGGGGATTGCCATGGGCGAAGGTACGGATGCCGCACTAGAAACGGCAGATGTCGTCTTAATGAAAAACGACCTCGTCCGATTGAGTGACGCCATTCGTCAATCGCGCAAATTAAATCGAATCGTCTTACAGAACGTCGTTTTTGCACTCGGTGTGATTCTTGTCTTGATTACAACGAACATCTTTGAGTTACTCATCATGCCGTTCGCGGTTGTAGGACATGAAGGCTCAACCATTTTGGTTATTTTGAACGGCCTCCGACTCCTCACGTCATCGTGGGAGTGATCCATTCGACAAAATGGAATCGATGATTGAAACAATATGTCGATTTCGTTATAATTGAAACAATGTGTCTACAGACTGAAACAGATCGAAAGATTGACTAAAGGTGGTACAAGATATGAATACGATTGCAGTCATCGGCAAGGTGTTTGTCGATATTAAAGGGACTTCCTTCGCACCGCTCCACAAAGATGCGAAGAATGTCGGCGACATCACTTTTTCCAATGGCGGAACAGGTCGAAACGTTGCTCAAAACTTAGGTGTGCTCGGCAACGATGTCCGCTTCGTCTCGACCGTCACGAACGACCAAATCGGTGTCGGTGTCCTCGAAGAGTTACGTTGCTTGAATGTAAACGTCGATGGGGTCGACATGCTTGACGATAATGGTATGGGAATGTGGCTCGCTGTAATGGACAACAACGGTGATCTTCAAACATCTATTTCGAAACAACCAGACGAAGCCCGTATGGAAGAAGCGATTTTACGTCAAATCGATACGGTCTTCGAAGAGAGCGACGCGGTCGCCATCGATTTAGACTTATCGGTCAACGTCTTGAACGAGACGATTGAACTATGCCGTGAAATGGATTTACCGCTTTATGGTGTCTGTGGCCATCTATCCGTCATCGAACGAAACCGTCATTTGCTTCAAGGATTCACAGGATTCATCTGCAGTCGCGAGGAAGCGGAAATTTTGTCCGACATGTCAATCGTTACAGTGGACGATGCCCTTCGCGTCGCGGAAGTACTCGCCATGAAAGGTGCTCCCCTCACAATCGTCACGATGAGTGAGCTTGGCGCTGTATATGTCGACCTTCATACGAACGAACAAGGTCACGTCCCGACGACAAAAGTGAAAGTCGCCGACTCCACAGGGGCGGGTGATTCATTCTTCTCCGCTGTCATCTCGGAGCTCATGAAACAACACTCGATTGAAGAGGCGCTTCGATTGGGCATGCGCGTCGCAGGAAAAGTCATCGCCTCTCATGAGAACGGATTGACGCAAGAGATGTACGCATCATTAGAACAACCTACGCAAGAATGAAAAGAACGCATCGGCGAATCGTCGATGCGTTTTGTGCAAAATCACAGGAACGAAAGGAACGATCTCATTGGTTCGAACGAAATTAAGAAGCGCGATCATTTTAATGAATGATCGAGATGAAGTGGCTTTGATCCGTCGCGAAAAAGAAAACGTCCTCTATTACGTTTTCCCAGGTGGCGGAGTCGAATATGGGCACACAACAGAAGAGACGGCCGTACGTGAAGCATTTGAAGAACTCGGTGTTCACGTGGAACTAGAAGGTGTCGCTGCCTACGTCGCATTCAATAACGAGTTAAATCCTTATTATTGGGCGAAGATGACAGGTGGCGAATTCGGGACCGGAACAGGTGAAGAGTTTCAAGAGGAACAGACTAACGGATCGTATACACCGATGTGGATCAAACGGTCTGCACTCCCTCATCTCCCCGTTCGTCCACCTTCACTTGCTGAAAAACTCGCCTTACATGAGGAACGTTTTTACGATTTGACCTTATCCGAGGAGTAATCAGGTGTACACCCTGCCGAAATCGGGAAACGTTTTTTAACGATCGAGTTAGGAGGGTTTTATAATGGCAATGACAGAAGTGAAGGAAAAAAAGAATTGGCTTTCATTTGGGAAAGAGTTATTTCGAAGATTTCAAGAGCATGATGTACAAGACTACGGGGCTACCCTAGCATTCTTTTGGTTTTTATCCATTTTTCCTGGAATCATCTTTATTTTGGCGCTCTTGTCCTTTTTTGATGTCTCACAAGATTCGTTTCAAAATCAATTGAACGATTTGGCACCCGGGTCCGCCGCTTCCGGGTTTCTAACGGGAATTTTCGAGGCGATTGGCGAACCACAAGGCGGTCTCTTGTCGCTCGGTGCGATTTTGGCCATTTGGTCCGCCTCAAAAGGGGTAGACCGTCTGATCACGACGTCACTTCATGCTTATGGTGAAGACAATGAACGTAACTTTTTCGTCAAAAAAGGATTGGCACTCGGATTGACGATATTGCTTGGACTCGGGATGCTACTGCTGATTCTATCGAACGTGTTCGGGTCTCAAATCATTTCATTCGTCACTGAGTATTTACCCGTCAACATTACCGGAGCCGAAGAAATGATGATCAACGTGTTCCGATATGTCCTTACGACGGTTGTCCTCATTTTGACGCTTTCGATTTTTTATAAAGTATCTCCACAACAGCACGTCTTTTGGAAAAGTACCATCCCTGGTGCCATCTTCGGTGTCATCGGTTGGCAAATCGTCTCATTCGGTTTCAACCTATACGTTTCAAACTTCGGAAGTTATGACTCGACTTACGGGTCACTCGGAGGAATCATCGTCACGTTGCTCTGGTTACAATTAACCGGGATGATCATTTTAATCGGATCTGAGATCAACGCGACATGGATGCGTTTCTTCAAGACACCGAGCGAACAGGAATACGAACGCGACTTCAAAAAGAACAAAAAGAAAGCGAAACAAAAGCAAGAAGAAGATAACTATGATGACATCCCGACGAATACGTACGGATAACCCAAAAGGAGCACGTTCAAACTGAACGCGCTCCTTTCTTATGCTTCGATCGGATCAAGACGTCCCGTCGCCGGGTCAATCACGAATCCGTGTACATTCGTTCCTGGTGGTAACAGTGGATGGTTATTGATCAGGTTAACAGAATGAACGACGTTCTCTTCAACTGAATCAAATCCATGGAGCCACTGCTCCAAATCCATTCCTGAAGACTTTAGCGTCTTCAACGTTTGCGGGTCGATTCCACGACGCTCCATCTCTTCGATGACGACAGTCGGTTCAATCGCCGCCATCCCACAATCGTAATGTCCGACGACGACAACTTCTTCTGCTCCTAGCGCATAAAGAGCGACCAAAATGGAGCGCATGGCCGAACCGAACGGATGCGACAAGACTGCACCCGCATTTTTAATGATTTTAGCGTCTCCGTTCTTAAGTCCTAGCGCTTGAGGTAACAGTTCTGTCAAACGTGTATCCATACACGTCAAAATGACGATTTTCTTATCTGGGAATTTATCAGATACGAACGGTTCGTACTGTTTTTCCTCTACGAAACGTTTATTGAATGCAAGCATTTCTTTTACGACTGACACGTTAACGCCTCCTCTTTTTTTACAACACAAATCTTGAAACGATGAGTCCGATGACCATCCATGCTCCGAACAGCGTGTTCACTTTCGCTGTCATCGCCATCGCAGGCATCAATGCGGCCGGCTCTGCCTTCTGCCAAAACCGTTGAATCGCCCGGACCATGACCGGCACCGTAAAGAGCGACAGCAAGACCCACGGAGTGACGCCATATATTACGACCGCTAAGATGATGCCGATTAATGCCGCGATAAAGAATGCGGCCAATACATACACCGCACGTCGATGACCGACTAGACATGCGATCGTTTTTCGACCATTCTCTTTATCGTTATCTAAATCGCGGATGTTATTCGCAAGCAAGATTGCTCCGATCAACAAGGCCATCGGGAACGACACGAGTAGCAACTCCGTCGTCACCGTATTGATTTGGATAAAGCCGGCAATCCCGATGATGACATATCCCATGAATAGCCCCGCGACAATTTCACCAAACGGCGTATAGGCAATCGGTAGCGGCCCTCCAGTATATAAGTAGCCGACAAGCATAGACAAGGCGCCGATCCAAAGCAAATGCCAGCTTGTGGATGCCGCAATGTAGAGCCCGAGTAGTGCCGCAATCGTATACATGCCGAGCGCCACCGCTAATACTTGCTGTGGTGTAAATCCATCACGTACGATGGAGCCTCCGATTCCGATTGACCCCTCATGATCAAGACCACGCTTGTAGTCATAATACTCGTTAAATAAGTTCGTCGCGATTTGAATAAGGACAGATGCCACTAACATGGCAAGGAAAAGTCCCCACTTGAGTTCGGTTTGATCGAGGACGATGAACGTCCCGAGCAAGACCGGAATAAAGCTTGCGGTCAGGGTATGCGGGCGAATCATTCGCCAATATGCCCCTTTCGATTTCTGTTTCATTTCGTTCCCTCCCTTCGTTAGTTTACGTCTCGATGAAAAAATCTGTCAACGCCAGCCCATTATCCTAGATTCTTGATCATTTCCCGAGCATTTCATAGGCAGGTGTATTGCGAACTCATGATACACTAAAGATTGAGAATTCTATCCGATTGAGGAGGCTTTTCTTTTATGCCAGATACTCAAACACATATAAAACAGCGAATTGAGCAGGCCCATAAACGGGCGCGAGCTTGGCAACGGCCTGTCCTCGCATCATACACATGGGAAATCTCGGCGTTCGATGCTTTTCAAATCATCCAGAACACCGATACGTCCCATTATTATTTCATGACACCAGACCGGACGCTCGAAATGCTAGGTTGCGGGGATGCACTCGTCTTGAGCGCTTCTGGACCCGAACGATTTCAGCGACTTCAATACGATTGGAGTCTTCACCGACGAGATGTCGATGCGACAATCCACGCGTTCGCCGGTTTTTCATTCGACACGTTTATGCGACCACAAAAAAGTATGTGGGATGCCTTTGGGGAGGCATCACTCGTCGTCCCAAAATTTTTATACCGTCGCTATAAAGACCGACACACGTTGACAGTGGCCACTCTCGTCTCTTCGAAGCAGTCGGTCGAACAGTATTTGATTCAATTGGCAGATCAGTTGGCCCAGTTCAGTTCACTTCGTCCGACGGAAGAAGCGACGCCGTCTTATACAAAAGTGAAAGATGGGGTCGATCACTTCAAGTCCAGTTTCCAACAGGCTAAACAGTTGATTGAAGAAGAACGAGTTGAAAAAATCGTGATTGCCCGCGAAGAAATTTATCAGCGTTCCGATGATGCGTTCCCCTTCTCAAAAAGTTTGAAGCATTTAGCAGATCATCAAGAATCTAGTTACATCTATTTGTATCAACCAAAGCGTGACACTGGTTTCTTTGGGGCGACTCCTGAACGATTGATTCAAAAAGAAGGCATGCAACTGAACACGGCTGCCATCGCCGGGACAATCAAGCGTCCGAAAACCGAGATCGAGGCAGAAATTGCGAAAGAGAAACTCCTAAACGATTCAAAAAATCGTGAGGAGCATCAAATTGTCGTGAAAGACATCAAGCAGGCGTTGACACCCTATACTGCACCGATTCAAACACGAGATATTCCGCAAATTTTGGCCAATCGCTCGGTGTTCCATCTACACACCCCAATTCAAGCGACACTCGAAACAAATGCTTCCTTGCTGTCACTTGCGGAATCGCTACATCCAACGCCAGCACTCGGCGGCTCTCCGAAGCGGACATCGGTCCGATTGCTTCGTGAAATTGAGCGATTCGACCGCGGGTGGTACGGTTCTCCGTTTGGTTGGGTAGACAATGAAGGCGACGGCGAGTTTGTCGTGGCGATTCGCTCTGCACTCGTTCAACACCAATTCGTCGCACTGTATGCTGGATGTGGGATTGTGAAAGACTCTGCACTCGAGCAAGAGCTCGAAGAAACAGAAATAAAAATGAGTCCAATCAAACAAGCTTTGCAGTTTGATTTACACAATCAAGGAGGCACCCTAGATGAATAAGGTTTTGACCGATTGGGTCGCATCCATGGTAAATCGGCTTGTTGCGTCCGGTGTAAAAGACGTGGTCATCAGCCCAGGATCCCGCTCGACTCCGCTCGCTGTAGCGGCATATCTTCATCCTCAGATTCGTCATCACATCATCGTCGATGAACGATCTGCCGGATTTTTTGCTCTTGGACTGACCCGTGCGTCAGAAACAATTCGCCCGGTCGCATTGATTTGCACAAGTGGAACGGCGGCAACAAACTACTATTCGGCTGTGACAGAAGCGTTCATATCGCATTTGCCACTCGTCGTACTGACAACCGATCGTCCTCATGAACTGCGCAATGTCGGGGCTCCACAAGCAATCAATCAAGTCCGCCTCTACGGTGAACAAGTGAAGACGAGCATTGATTTGCCTGTTCCAGAGGAGACAACGTTATCGTTTATGAAACAAACGATTACCCGCTTCACGAATCTGTCAATGCAAGCACCGATGGGACCTGTTCATTTGAATGTACCGTTTCGAGAGCCTCTGCTTCCTGACCTCGAGTCATTGAAACAGATGTTAAAAGCTGACCCTGTCTTGCCAGAACGACAGCGTATTCGGCCGACACAAGCAGACAAAAACATTTTCTCGGAATGCACGAGTCAAAAACGACTCGCCTTCGTCGTCGGACCTTACACCCCGACATCTTGGCAGAAATCCATTGTTGAATTCGCTTCCGAACGACAGATCCCGATTTTTGCCGATCCTCTTAGTGGCATGCGACGTTTCGACGGCGTCTTGACCAACTATGACACGTGGCTCGCGAGTGAGCATCGGACTGATTGGCTGCCTGAGGTGTTCGTCCGTTTCGGGGCTGCACCTGTTTCGAAACGCTTCAATCAATGGATGGCCATGGCGAATCAACTCGTCATCGATGAACCGGGATCTTATCGCGACCCAAGTAGCCGAGCCACCATCTGTTACGGCGACGCACTCGATTTTCTACCGCTCATCGCATCCGCAAACGAACCTCGGTACCTTGAACGTTTACGCTTTTTTGAAGAGGTTGCCGAGTCTGCAAAATCGTCACTTCAAGGTGAAGCGGAATTGACGAAACGATTGCTCGATACATCGATTGAGCGTCTATTCGTCAGTAATAGTATGCCGATTCGAGATATAGATACATCACTGTCTGCCGGCACGAATATACACGTTCTCGCCAATCGAGGCGCAAACGGAATTGATGGTGTGTTATCCACTGCACTCGGAAGCAGTTATGATACGGCTCACGGCGCTCTATTGATCGGTGATTTAGCGTTCTATCATGATAGCAACGCCTTGCAACTGTTAAAGCATCATCCCGGAAAATTTTCCGTCGTGATTGCTAACAATAACGGTGGAGGGATATTTTCCTTCCTCCCGCAGGCTTCTGTCGACACACAGTTGTTCGAAGATTTATTCGGCACACCGCTTGATTTAAATATCCGTGGATTTGCTGACACATATGGCTTATCGTATCGTCTAATTGAACGACCGGATGAAATTCAAGAAGCGATTGAAGATGGCGTTCATTTAATCGAATTCCCATCGAATCGTGAGGAGAATGTGACGATCCATCGAGGTTGGACACAATCTGTCTGCGCTCGCCTCATCACGGAGAACGAATCATGAACATCGATTTACGTGGCGTACGTTATGAAGTGATTCATCGCGGTGAGGGAAAACCGGTATTATTTTTACACGGATTCACCGGAAACGCCCATTGGGTCGATTCGCTCCCTACATTACCGATTCGTCTTGTGTCACCGTCGCTCCTCCAACATGGCGCAACGGAGCACCCTTCAGTCAATCGTTCGACAATGAGTCAGCAAGTTAAGGATTTGTCCCGCTTACTGGATACGGACGACCGACCTTGGACAGTCGTCGGCTATTCACTCGGTGGGAGAATCGCATTGACACTCGCCGCATGCGACGAGCGTGTCGAACATGTCATCGGGATCAGCACGACTCCCGGTCTGCTCACTTCTAAGGAACGAGCCGCACGCCGCCGCCAAGATGCAGAATTGGCTCACTTGATTGAAACCGAGGGTATCGCTGCATTCGTGAATCGTTGGGAGAACCTTCCGCTTTGGCGACAGACGGAAGACATGAAACGTTCACTCCGAACAGGTCGGCTCGCCCAACAACCGAATGCCCTCGCAAACAGTTTGCGGTCAATCGGTACGGGACATATGCCATCGTTATGGGGCACATTGCAGTGTCTCCCCCGTACCGACTTGATTGTCGGGTCAGACGATCTCAAGTTCAAAGCCATCGCAAGATACATGCAGGAAGAGCGACCAGATATTAAAATCTATGAAATTTCAAACGCAGGGCATGCTCCTCATATTGAGAATGCATCAGAGTTTGGTACAATAATAAAGAAATTGATTTTAGGGGGTATTTAAAATGGAATCAGTAGCGAACTGGACATCGGTCCGGACGTATGAAGACATTAAATATGAAACGTGGAACGGGATTGCCAAAATCACCATCAACCGTCCCGAAGTGCGCAATGCATTCCGTCCGTTGACGGTCAATGAATTGATTGATGCATTCGCTCGCGCTCGCGACGATAAAGAAGTCGGCGTCATCATCTTGACAGGTGAAGGCGAAAAGGCATTCTGTTCAGGTGGAGACCAAAAGGTTCGTGGACATGGCGGCTATGTCGGGGACGATGAAATCCCACGCTTGAACGTCCTCGACCTTCAGCGCTTGATTCGTGTCATTCCAAAACCGGTCATCGCCATGGTCGCAGGTTTCGCAATCGGCGGAGGACACGTCCTTCACGTCGTCTGTGACTTGACGATTGCAGCGGACAACGCTCGCTTCGGACAAACAGGTCCTAAAGTCGGTTCGTTCGATGCAGGATACGGTTCTGGATACTTGGCACGCATCATCGGCCATAAAAAAGCTCGTGAAATCTGGTACCTTTGCCGTCAATACGATGCACAAGAAGCACTCGACATGGGACTCGTCAACACGGTCGTCCCACTCGATCAACTCGAAGCAGAAACGATCAAGTGGTGCCAAGAAATCTTACAACACTCACCTACAGCGCTTCGCTTCTTGAAAGCAGCAATGAACGCAGATACAGATGGTCTTGCCGGACTTCAGCAACTCGCTGGAGACGCAACGCTTCTCTACTACACGACAGATGAAGCAAAAGAAGGACGCGATGCGTTCAAAGAAAAACGTGACCCTGACTTCGGTCAATTCCCACGTTTCCCTTAATTGTTGAGAGAGTAGCGATTTCGCTACTCTTTTTTTGGAGGTGACAGCTATGTATGAATGGATTCGGAAACACCCAGCGTCACATCTCGCCCTTGTGACAGCTGACGATCGATTGACATGGGCAATGCTACGCACGGAAAGCCTTCAACTTGCCCAGTTCATCCATGAACAGACACCCACCGCCAAACGAATTGGCATATTCGCTAAAAACAGCAAAGACTATGTCATTGCCGTTCATGCAGTACATCTGCTCGGAAAAGTGCTTGTTCCGTTGAATACACGGCTGACCGAAGAGGAAGTGCGTACTCAGCTACAAACAGCAAAAGTGGACCTCCTTCTCGTTGACGTAGAAATCGATTTGTCTATCACCCAACTCCTGATCACACGCCGGACCACTTCATGTTTCACCGTGACCCATGAGTGGAATGAAGATGAAACCATGTCTCTCATGTTTACGTCCGGAACGACGGGTCGAGCCAAAGCAGTGCAACAGACGTACGGGAATCACCTCGCTAGCGCCCGAGCCGCTGAAGCGCATTTGGACTATCGTCCATCAGACCGGATGCTCGCGGTGACCCCGCTCTTTCATATGAGCGGACTCTCCCAAGTGTATCGGAGTGCCATCATCGGTTCGACTCTCTATGTCGAGCCGCGATTTGATGTCGATCGAACCCTTCACGTCATCGAAACAGAAGGCATCACCCAACTGTCACTCGTCTCAATTATGCTGCAACGATTGCTCTATGCCGGTCTGAAGAAGCATCATCTTCGCACGTTACTCGTCGGAGGCGGGCCCGTCCCGCGCTCATTACTAGAAGAAGCAGAACGACGGCAGTTACCCATTGCTCAGACATACGGGATGACCGAGACGTGCTCTCAGGTCGCGACGTTACTTCCGAGCGAAGCGCTCTCACATATCGGTTCGAGTGGGCAGGCAATCGCCCCCACAAGAATTCGAATTAATTCAGACGGAGAGATTGAAGTAAAGGGACCAACTGTGACGAAAGGATACTTCGAACAACCTGAATCAGACGCTTGGACACCCGATGGTTATTGGCGAACGGGTGACCTCGGCACGATGAGGGATGGCTATTTATATGTACACGATCGCCGAACCGACCTTATTCTGTCTGGTGGTGAAAATGTTTATCCTGCTGAAATCGAAGCCGCCATGTTACGCTGTACCGGCGTCCAAGACGTCGGCGTCACGAAACAATCACATCCGACTTGGGGAGAAGTCCCAATCGCCTTCGTCGTCGGCTCCTATGACCCAGCCGAGATGCAGGAAGTTCTCGATTCACAGTTGGCTAAATATAAGCACCCGATCACCATCCACCACGCACCGAATTTACCACGAAACGCGAACGGAAAATTAATGCGCCATCGCTTAAAGGAGCTACTGCCATGATCAAACGTGCTGACCTTTCCATCGTCCCGTTGACGTTTAAACACCCGATCGTGACGGCACACGCCGTCTTATCTGTCCGAAGAACGCTCATCCTTCGTCTAGAGACCGTAGACGGTGTCGTCGGATACGGAGAAGGTGCTGCTTTTGAGACCCCTTGGTACACGGAAGAAACGACCCGATCGATGATCGATACGTCCAAATTGATTCTCAATTTACTGAAAGGGATGACGGTCACGACGGACGTGTTTCCGAACTTGGTCTCGTCCATCATCGGTCAGCACATGGCAAAGGCGATGTGGGAAAGTGCACTCTGGGAGATTGAAGCAACGCGCGCGAACAAATCACTAAAGTCATTCATGAGCGCCGGAGATTCCGTTTCCTGCGGACGAACAATCGGGATTGGGTTACTGAATCAAACGATGAAATCCATCGAGACGGCATTAGCTGACAGATTCGAACGCATCAAATTAAAGGCATCTCCTAATGAACTGGTTCCTGCCCTACGTGAGATTCGTGCGGTCTTCCCTGACGCGCCTCTCATGATTGATTTAAACGGAAGTGCGTCCGATCAACCAATGGAATGGTTCGAACAACTCGATGCCCATCGGTTATTGATGATCGAACAACCGTACCCAAGCCGACAATTCACAAAATCAGCGGCTCTCCAAGCAAAACTCACGACCCCCATTTGTCTCGACGAATCCATCACGTCTTATGACGACGTGGATACGATGGCACAGCTTGGTGCCGGAAAAATCGTCAACATTAAACCCGCACGTGTCGGTGGGCTTAGCGAGGCGCTCCACATTCGAAAACACGGAACGCCATACTGGGTCGGTGGCATGTATGAATCCGGTATCGGAAGATATCATACACTCTTGTTTGCTTCGTTAAGCGGCGCGAGCTTCCCCGCGGACATGTCAGGCACGAGCGCTTATTTCGAGCAAGATTTACTCGATACCCCGCTTGAAGTGGAGAATGGAAAGTTGACTCTTCCGGATTCCGTACAACCAGATTGGAATGTGATTGAACGGTTACGCGAAGAAGTGATTACATTGCAAACATGAAAAAGGTGTGGTTCACGAGAACCACACCTTTTTACGTTAACGGAACGATCCCGTTAACACTTCATATCCATCTTCTGTGACAACAACTGTATGCTCGAACTGCGAAACAAGACTCTTGTTCGGAGTGAAGAGCGTCCAACCATCCTCTTCCGATTGATAGACGATTTCATCCTTTGTCGAGATGAACGTCTCAACAGCAATCACTTGCCCGGCTTTTAATAACTGATTTTCTTCGCGACTATAATAGTTCGAGATCGTCTCTGGCTCCCCGTGCAATGTCCGACCGAGTCCGTGTCCGGCCAAGTTCCGGATGACCGTGAATCCATTCTTTCTCGCGTCAGCGTAAATTGCTTTCCCGATCTGATTGACTTTCACACCCGCCTTGACCTTGCTGAGACCAGCTTCTAATGAAGTCAAGGATACTTCGACCAAACGTTCGTGCTGAGGTGACTTCGCCGCCCCCGCAATCACAGTGCGTCCCGTATCGGCATAATACCCATCCTTCACAGCGGAGACGTCGACATTGACGATATCGCCTTCTTGAATGACTTCATCTCCCGGAATACCATGGGCAGCAACGTCATTGAGCGAGATACATGTGTAACCTGGAAATTCGTACATCGTAATCGGTGCAGAAGCTGCACCTTCTTCTTCTAAAATACGTTGCCCGATCGCATCTAATTCTTTTGTTGTCATACCGGGCTTAACGGCTTTCGCCATCTCATCTCGCGCAAGTGCGACGATTCGCCCGATTTCGCGCAGTGCATCGTAATCATAATCTAACATCATCATTCTCCCTTTTAATCTAATAATCGATTCTGATATAAGTATTCTTCAGATATATCTGCGAATAAGAACATGCCGTCCGGTAACGGATAACTGAAGGTTCTCGTCACTTCGTTCGAACTGAAATCACGATAGTCCCCCGATAAATAACCACGCCCCCGTACATCCATCGCCGCCATCGTCTGAATGAAATACGGTCGGAAACTCCAGTTATAGCCTCGATACGTATTATCGACACGCCACTCTCCATTCACGCAGTAAACGTTCGCACTCGTCTGGAAACCTGTCTTATCCGTTAGATAATATCGAACAAACACCTCTTCCAATTTTGGGGCGATGAATTGAATCCACTCATCTTTCTTGTCTCTCGACCATTTTCCAGATTGAACGAGTTCTCCGATTCGGCGGTGTAACTCAAATTCAAGCTCGTACAAGCGATTCAATCGTTTCTGATCATGTAAAAAGAAGGAGGGAACTTCTTGTGCCAATACACCCATTCCTTTGATTTCTCGTTGTGGAAGCGCATCTTCTAATCCGAGTAGCCCCCCCATGTAATAGCGACCACCGTGCTGCCACGCGTAACGAAGCTGTCCAACATGGTCGATGGATTTGTAAAGAAGCGGTGCACCGAGCTTTGAAGCGATATATTCCATTGTCTGAAGCATATTCGGATAGGTGACCGATAACGTCTTTTTCTCAATCATTGTACCAAGGTCGACGAGTAACAATTCTGGCGCAAGTGTCATGATGTCTTCGATGCTCGTCGATTCCGCAAAGTCTAACGCAATCTTCAATCCATACGACCGATAGTACTGAATGACACGCGACAGACGAGAGACATCAACTAAATCCGTTCCTTGGAGTGTCACGTATATGCGATGTAACGGAAAATTGAGTTCGCGAAGCGGTGCTAAAAACGCTTCTCCTCCTTCTTCAAGAATCCACTCTGCCCGGCATCTAAACGTGACAAAAGATTTAGCGTCACGAAGTTGTTCAGCCGCTAACTGTTCCATTCGCTGAGCGATGTCTAATTGATACTCGAGGGGAACGTCATCATCATAAAAAAATGGTGTCAACGATTCACCACGAAAGCGTCCGTGTACCATATATCCTTCCACTTGAAACGTCGCCGCTCCAAGGATTGGTTCATACGTCACCATCACTTCTTCAGGATGGACCATCACTTCTACCGCATCCATAACTCCATCACCTCTTCGTTAAATACGAAAACGAGCTACATTCAGCTCGTTCGCGTGTGTACATACATATAGGCACCGAAACAAGCAATAAAATAGGCGATACTCACCATGCCATATGCAATGCCCATCTTTCCGCCTACTCCAATGGCTAACACTAAGAAAATCATCGCTCCAAATAACAATGTTGCCACGGGGATATAACGAAAGTTAGGACGATTCGTCCTTGAGACAATTGGTTTCAATGCGATTACACAACCAAGTAGCACAAGGAGACCGAAACTTAATTCCACCATCCGTTGACACCTCATCCTTCTATCTCTACTCAACTAGTGTAGCACGACACAATAAAAAATGCCGCAAATCCACTTAAGGAAATGCGGCATTTCACGATGATTAGTCACGCGGACGGCGTGGGCCACGGTCATCCGAGCGACGACGATCGTCACCACGGAATGATCCTTTACGGTCTCCGCTACGTCCATCACGACGTTCGCCACCGCGTCCACCACGACGATCGCCACCACGGCCACCGCCACCGCCACGACGGTCGTTACGACCACGGTATCCACCGCGATCGCCACCACGGCCACCTTGGCGTTTCACACGAACTGGTTCAGCGTACGAGATTTCAACAGGTGTTGAATCTGGCTCTTTCGTCAATCCACGGAGGGCAGCAGCGAGAATTTCAACTGCTTCGTACTCTTCAAGAAGTTCTGTCGCAAGTTGCGTGTAAGCTTTGAAGTCGCCCGCTTGAACGCGTTCGATCAATTCTTCAGCTGCTTGCTTTTGGTTTCCTTCAAGTACTTCCGCGATTGTCGGTACGTGACGACGGTTCATGCGTTTGTTCGTTACACGTTCAATTGCTTTCACTTGTCCAAATTCACGTGGCGTGATGAACGTGAGGGCTGTACCAGTTTTACCAGCACGACCTGTACGACCGATGCGGTGTACGTAGCTCTCTGGGTCTTGTGGTACATCGAAGTTGTAAACGTGTGTGACACCTGAAATATCAAGTCCACGTGCCGCAACGTCTGTCGCTACCAAGATATCGATTGTTCCGTTTTTGAAACGACGAATAACTTGGTCACGTTTCGATTGCGTCAAGTCTCCGTGAAGACCGTCTGCAGTGTATCCGCGTTTGATGAGTGCTTCTGTCACTTCGTCTACACGTTTCTTCGTACGAGCGAAGATGATGCTGAGTTCTGGTGAGTCGATGTCGATCAAACGGCAAAGCGTATCGAATTTTTGACCTTCACGCAATTCGATGAACTGTTGGTTGATGTTCTCAACTGTCATTTCTTTCGCTTTGACTTTGATGATTGTCGGCGACTTCATGAAACGCTCAGCAATCTTTTTGATTTGTGGTGGCATTGTCGCTGAGAAGAGAAGCGTTTGGCGCTCTTCAGGAAGACCAGCCAAAATCGTTTCGATATCTTCAACGAAGCCCATGTTGAGCATTTCATCCGCTTCATCCAAGATGACTGTTTGAATGTCATCGAGTTTGATCGTCTTACGCTTCATGTGGTCCATGAGACGTCCTGGTGTCGCTACGACGATTTGCGGGTTCTTTTTCAAACCACGGATCTGACGGTCAATTTGTTGACCACCGTATACTGGAAGTGCGTATACGCGCTTCGTTTCACCGATTTTGTTTAATTCTTCTGCAACTTGAATCGCAAGTTCACGTGTCGGTGCAAGAACGAGTGCTTGGACTTGACGCGCCTTTGAATCGATTCGCTCAATTGTCGGAATACCGAAAGCTGCTGTTTTCCCTGTACCTGTTTGTGCTTGTCCTAATACGTCCACTCCCGTGAGTGCGACAGGAATTGTCTCAGCTTGGATCGGTGTAGCTTCCTCGAAGCCCATTTTGTGTACACCTTTTACTAATGCTTCACTTAATTGTAAGTCTTGAAATTTTGTCAAATTATATTCTCCTTTGTTCATACAAAAAACGTCTGAGTTCAGTTTGACAGATCTACAGACGTTTTCTTAATGTTTCCTCATAGTCAACTTTATTAACTATAACGTATTTATTCCTAAAATGAAAGAAATACATTTTCAAACTTTTTCATGTCACCCGAACATGAGTTATCTTATTTCAATTTGTAGCCGTTGTCGAGCTTTTCAACTTGTTTCTCTTTCAACAGTTTTCCAAGCGCTCGTTTAAATGCCGCTTTACTCATCCCGAATTCACGGTCGATGATGTCAGGTGATGTCTTATCACCATAAGGCATTTGTCCTCCACGTTCTTCAATATACGAGAGGATGCTCGCCGCATCACCATCAATCGCCTCGTACGCACGTGGCTTCATCGAAACGAGGACCGTACCATCTTGTTTGACCTGCGTCACACGAACGGTCAACTGTTCTCCGAGACGTGGCCAACGCGTCATCTCTGCCTCATGCAAGAAACCGAGTGATTCGCCTTCGACCCATACGTTGACGCCCACTTCACGTTTATTGACGACGATGGCCTGCACGTCCTGGTTGTTCCATTCTTCTTTCGACGGTCGTGCCAACAAGTTCAAGAACGCATATGGTGCAGGGTCCCCAAGCAAACGTCCTTTTTGGTCATACTTCAAGCGAATGCACAATTGATCGCCTGTCTGCGGCCAATACGACCGGTTCTCCGGTAAGTCATCCATTGAAACGAGAACGTCCTTTTGAATTCCGATATTCACGAAGACCCCTGTGTTATACCGGACGCCCGTTACCTCAAACCATTCATACTCATCAAATGAAACGGTCGGAATCGTCATCGTTGATGCGAGACGTCCTTCTGAATCATGATATAAGAAGACGCGAACTGTTTGACCGATCGTCACTTCTTCTGTCTGTTCTTTTCGGTGAAGGAGCACCTCTTCGCGGCCGTTACTAATGAATACTCCAAAATCAGCAGAACGTTCCGCGACTAAATCTACTACTTCTCCTGCTCGCAATGCCATTACACCCACATCCTTTTCTAAGCTATTACTGTCAGTATACCTATCTACACACGTTCCTAATCATATCATGTTCTCTTTCAACATTTTGAATAAATGTGTCGAAAATGTGAACGTGTTTTGAGACAGTTGAAATGGCGATTGTTTAATGAACTCACATGATTTATTAAAATTTTGTGACAATTTTGTGAACGCCTTTTTTTCTGCTAGTATCCTTTTTTTGAAAACGTTATTATATAGGAAGTGTCCAGTATAGATAAGGTTTCATTTAGGATTGATCGGGGGATAATAAATGTTTGATATACAGTCTCGTTCTTTTGCAAAACGTTTTACAAAAGGATTACTTGTCGCCTTTTTCGCATTGCTCGCATCACTCAGTTTTATTTTCTCAAACGGTGTCGATACGAACGTTTCGTCATCTTCGACTTACATGACCCAAGAGTAAACGCCATTCAGCCAACTGAAGGCGTTTTTTCTTTGGAATACATAACAGGATTTTCCTTCAAAAAGTCGAATACGATTAAAAGACCATGCCTTTTTCTTTCATACCCTTTAAGAAAAGGAGACTCCGCTATGATTTTTTATTTTCTCACGACCATTTTATCAATCGTAGGACTTGCTTTCTTGTTCCAGACTGAATTGTACAAAGATCCAATCGGGACATTTCTATTCGCCGTCTTGATTGCCATGGGACTCTCTTCCTTCAAACAACTCTTCATGCAGGCAAACGAGTATTTTGTAGAAAGACGGAACCAGAAACGAATCAAACGCGTCGTGGACAGAATGCACTCTACGACTCGAAAACGCTCTACATAACGCTCGTCTTCCCTCGCCACATTTGGTATCCTATGTAGGAACAGACATCGTACAATGGATTTATAATCGCAGGAGGCACACAACCGTATGAATGAAATCCCGTTATCGAATGAATGGCTACTTCGTTATTCACCTGTCATGGAGCTCTGGTTAAAAGAGGACGGCATTTTGCTCGTCGATGATGACAATCGAATCCGTCTCACTCTCGAAATCGGAAGTGACCAGGCCATGCAAATCAAAAGTATCGAGCAAGACGGCGCCTATTTCGTCGTCGATCCTGTGAATAAACGCATTACGTTCGAGCTCGAAGAAGAGGAAGAAGAGAGCGATTCTCGCTTTTGGGAATAAGGATTCATGCCGAAGGGTCGGATTCTCGTCAAGAGAAGAAGACTCTTTCTTGTTGTCATCATGAGAGGAGAGAATAGAATGATTCGAACAGCTGTATGGTTTTTCTCATTTTTTGCCGTATTACCGATCACCGTCCCGTTTTTACAGAAAGCGAAAAAAATCGAAACACCGAAACGTTACCGTTACGTACAAGATATCGCTTATAAATGGGCACAGTTTCTACTAAAAATCGCAGGTTCAGACGTCCGTGTCCATGGCCAAGACCAGATTCCGGATGAACCCGTCGTCTACGTGTCGAACCACCAAGGAAACTTCGATGTCCCGATCATGTTGACCGCCACGAAACGACCGAAAGCGTTTATCTCAAAAATCGAGGTTCAAAAATTCCCGATTATCCCACGTTGGATGGAATTGATGGGATGTATCTTCATCGACCGGAGTGACCGTCGGCAATCGATTCAAGCCATTCGTTCCGGAGTCGAAACGATTCAATCCGGTCAATCGATGATTGTCTTCCCAGAAGGCACACGCTCAAAAGGTGGACCGATGAAGGAGTTTAAAGCTGGAAGTTTGACGCTTGCCACATCAAGTGGTGCGAAGATTGTTCCAGTCGCGATTCAAGGCAGTTATAAATTGTTAGAAGCCAAAAATCGAATCACCCCGGCAACGGTCGATGTCACATTCTTACCTGCGATTGATCCGGCCGATTTGCCGAACAAGGAAATCGCAGCGACGGTCGAGGCGGCCATTCGTCAACAGCTTGAAGGAGAGAACGCATGAGTTTATTAATGATTGAAGGCATTCATAAAGAGTTTGCCGACAAAGTCTTATTTGATGATGTGACGATGACAATCCATCCCGGAGACCGTATCGGGATTATCGGCGTGAATGGTTCGGGGAAATCGACGTTCATGAAAATCATCGCCGGTACCGAGACAGCAGATCGAGGCACGATGCAGCATCCGAACGATTATCGGATTCGCTACTTGACTCAAACGGTTCAATTTAACGAAGGACAAACGATTCTAGACGCTTTGTTCACAAGTAACACTCCGTCCGTTCAAGCGTTGAAACAGTTCGAACGCGCCCGGCAAGCACTCGAAGCGGACCCGACAAGTGAGCAATTACTTGAACGCTTCATGAAAGCCCAACAGGCCGTCGATGCCGCAGACGCTTGGGAAACGGAAGCAAAACTGAAGTCGATTTTGAACCGGCTCGGTCTTCCTGACGTGTCAATCGATGTGAACGCCTTGTCTGGGGGGCAACAAAAGCGAGTCGCGCTCGCCGCAGCGTTACTCGATGAAGCGGACTTGCTCCTTTTAGATGAGCCAACGAACGAACTGGATGCCGATACAATCGCATGGCTCGAAACGATGCTTGCCGATTACCGAGGAGCCATCCTGCTCATCACCCACGACCGCTATTTCTTGAATCGTGTCACGAATCACATTTTGGAGATTGCGGATGGAACGAGTTACTTCTATAACGGGAACTATGAACTCTTTCTCGAGAAGCGTGCCGAGCGCAAAGCGCGGGCACAATCGATGGAACAGAAACGACAGAATATATTACGTCGCGAACTCGCCTGGTTACGTCGAGGCGCGAAAGCCCGGACAACGAAACAAAAGGCACGCATTCAACGCGTCGAAGACTTGAAACATCAAGAGAGCTTAGCAGAAGACGAGACGCTCGACGTTTCGGTCGGATCACGACGTCTCGGCAAAAAGGTCATCGAAGTCGAAGATTTGTCTTTCGGATACGACGACTCCCTTCTCATTCGGCAGTTTAATTGGATTTTCGGTCGCCGTGAACGCTACGGAATCGTCGGACCGAACGGGAGTGGGAAATCAACACTCATGAACTTGCTCGCCAAGCGCCTAGAACCGACAAACGGTACGATCGTGCACGGAGAAACTGTTCATTTAGGCTATTACGGACAACAAGTCGAATTTGAAGACGAGTCACGACGGGTCATCGATGAGATCGAACGCATCGCCAAAGTCATTCATACGCCGGACGGCGAGGTCATCACGGCGGGGCAGATGCTCGAACGTTTCCTTTTCTCACCGGACGCGCAATACAAACCAATTGCGAAGCTATCTGGTGGCGAAAAACGACGTCTAGTCCTGCTTCGAATTCTCATGGATGAACCGAACGTGTTATTCCTCGATGAACCGACGAACGATTTGGACACAGAGACGTTGTCTGTTTTAGAAGACTATTTAGAATCATTCCCAGGTACAGTCATCGCCGTCAGTCACGACCGCTATTTCTTAGACCGGATCGCCGGACAGTTGATTGCCTTCGAAGATGGGATCATCCAGGTGTATCACGCAGAATATAGTGACTACCTGGCCATGCGACAAGAAGAGGTTCGTCAAGTGAAGAAAGAGAAAGAACCTAAAGAGAAAAAGGAACGCGTGAAGTCGGAGGTCGTGAAATTCACCTTCAAAGAACAGAAGGAATGGGACACGATCGAAGAAGACATCGCGGCACTTGAAGAGCAGATTGAAGCGCAAGAAGCGACACTTGCATCAGCGGGTAGCGACCTTGGTAAAGTCAATGAGTTGTACGCAACAATCGCAGAACTGAAAGAAACACTCGATGCGAAGATGGAACGTTGGACCTACCTATCCGAAATCGATGAACAAATACAAGCACAGAAAAAAGGCTGACCTCCAAATGAGGTAGCTTATCAAATTTAATAAAAAGAGGTGGATTTCCAGAGCGTGTTCCGGAAATCCACCTCTTTTTTATCATTTCACTCGAATGACGATTTTGCCTTTGGCATGCCCTTCTTCTCCATAGTCATGAGCAAGTTTCATGTCTTCTAAATCAAAGACCCGGTCAATCACAGGTTTCAGTTCGCCTTTTTCAACAGCTTCCGCAATTTTTTTCAAACGCTCCCCTGTCGGTTGCATAAAGACGTACTCGGCACGGGCCTTCGCCTGTTCGGCTTCCTCTTCATTCGGGGGTGTGGAGATGGAGACGAGCATCCCATTCTCTTTAAGCATTCGATACAGTTTACCCTGCCCGTCGCCCCCCATCGTATCAAATACGAAATCAAGATCGCGGACGGCCTCTGCCGGGTCTTGTTGTTTATAGTCAATGACCTCGTCCGCTCCCAGGTTTTTGACCCAGTCCACGTTCGGCGTACTCGTCGACGTGACGACATACAAACCGTGTGCTTTCGCGAGCTGGATGGCTACTGTCCCGACACCACCTGATCCAGCTCCGATGAAGATGCGATCACCCGGTTTGGCATCCATCACTTCGAACATGACTTGCCATGCCGTATGGGCGACGAGCGGAAGTGATGCGGCCTCCTCGAAATTCAGTGAAGTTGGTTTTTTGACGACGAGATGCGCATCGACCGCGACGTATTCGGCATATGTGCCTTGTCGTGCAATATCCGGACGACTGAATACTTCATCCCCCACCTCGAGCTCGGTCACATTCGCCCCAACTTCTTTGATGACACCCGATACATCCCACCCAATGACGAGTGGCATCTCGAAATGAAGCATTTCTTTCAAGTATCCTTCACGGAGCTTCCAATCCACCGGGTTGACACTTGCGGCATGAACCTCAATCAATACGTCATCTGCACCGATCGTCGGTTGTTCAAGTTCACCTACTTTGAATTCGTCTGATCCGCCATATTGTTCGATATATGCTGCTTTCATCTCATCATCCTCCTTTGATTGACTCACTTCTAGTTGGTTCCCATTTTATTTCTCTTGCAAACGAAAAAAGCACACCGCTTGTGGTCGGTGTGCTCAGACTGGCTGATGGGTCATATAGCTATAGACATACACGTCATGAGATTGTCCCCGCTGACGCATATAGTTATGTAGTCTACCTTCTTGAACGAATCCAATCTTCTCTAACATGCGTTGCGATGCGAGATTCTCGACATAGACAATGGCACCAACCCGTTCAATTTCACACGTCACAGCAAACTGAAGTGCCGCGTGAAGTGCTTCTGTCGCATAGCCTGCACTCCAATATTCCGGTCTAAGTTCATAACCGATCTCGGCACGACGGTGCGAAGGAGCTCGATTGTGAAAACCGATTGTCCCGATTAACGCTTTTGATTCGCGATGCTCGATTGCAAAACGGATGATCGCACCTGTTTCGATTTGTGCGAGCATATGCGTCAGCATCTGTTCCGTTTCTTCTAACGTCCGATGTGGCTCCATTCCGTAGTGGCGTAGCACGTGTTCATCTGAAAAGATGGCGAATACGTGCGGACCGTCCTCCATTTGGAGAGGTCGCAGTCGGAGGCGCTCCGTTTCAATCACAGGGAGACGGTTCATCCTTTACTGACCAAGTTATGTTGGAACGCATAGACGACTGCCTGGGTCCGGTCATAGACGTCAAGCTTCGTCAAGATGTTCGACACGTGTGTCTTCACTGTTTTGAGTGAGATGAACAATTCGTCCGCAATCACTTGATTCGACTTGCCTTCCGCCATCAGTTGCAAAATTTCTCGTTCCCGAGCAGTAAGACTCTCATGAAGGGTCATTTCCGGATGACGCAGGCGTTCGAGCATCTTTCCTGTCACTTGGGCGGCCATGACCGGATTACCGGCAGCGGTTTGACGAATCGCATCTGCGATTTCATTGGCGTTTGCTGTCTTGAGGACATAGCTCATCGCACCGGCTTCGATGACGGGATACACTTTCTCATCATCCAAGAAACTCGTCACGACCAAAATTTTCGCTTCTTTCCAACTTGCTTTAATTCGTTTCGTCGATTCGACTCCGTCAACGGGCTCCATCACCAAGTCCATGAGGACAACATCCGGTTTCTCCGCAATCGCAAGCTCCGCTCCTGTCGCTCCGTCCGATGCTTCGCCCACGACTTCGATGTCCGGTTGTGTCGATAAAAAGGCAGATACGCCCGCCCGAACCATTTCATGATCATCAATTAATACAACTCGAATCATCATTACCCCTCCACTTGTTGTTTCACACGTACTTCAATTTGTGTCCCGACATTCGGCACACTGACTAATCGCAACGTTCCACCGACTTCTGCCGTGCGCTCTCTTATCGATTGTAATCCATATGAAGCGACTTGTGTATCGTCCACATTAAATCCGATCCCATCATCGTTAATCTTTAAAATGACCGTCTGCTGCACGGTTCGCATCTCGATTTCTAAACGAGTCGCTTTGGCGTGTCGTAACGTATTACTAATCGCTTCCTGAACAATCCGAAACAGTTCGTTTTCAGTGTGCCGGGAGAGCTTCACTTCCTCTAAACGCCAGACGAGCTCGGTCGATTGTTTACGAGACAGTTCTTCTAACAAGCGTTCGATTCCCGTCTTGAGTGTCATGCCTTCTAATTCGACCGGTCGTAGTTGTAACAGCAACGAACGCATCTCTGCCTGTGCGGTCTGCGCCATGAGCTCGACTTGTTCCATTTGTTTACTCGCGAGATCTGGTTTCGTCTGCATCGTCTGTTTGACCGCTGTCGTCATCATCGAGATGGCATAGAGCTGTTGACTCACCGAATCATGAAGTTCTCGTGCGACGCGACGTCTTTCTTCTACGACGGCCTCACTCCGTGCCTCTTCCACACTGACCGGACGCTCACCGACTCGCTTCGCCATCTCGACCATCTCTTGGCGCTGTTTCGATACGCGGACGATTCGTTCGAGTGTATCTCGGTAAGGGGACATCGGGCGGAAAGTGATGTCTTTTTGATTCTCCAGTTTCCAAAGGGCATTGGCGACTTCTCGAAAGTCTCGGCGCAAATAAAAATACGAACCGACGCCAAAGATACTTCCGATCAAGACGGCAATCACCAGGATGGACACACCGAAAGGCAACCCTTCTTCACGCGAAAATAAATCGCTCAATGAAGTCGAGTCACCTATGAGAAACGCTACTGTGATCAAGAAAGCCGTCAACAGGCTACTAAACAGTTGATGCCAGACGACCGTTCGTGGATAAGAATCTTTTTTCATACCGTCATCACCTCGACACTTCCGCTCATGAGCACGATATGAATCCGGACTTTTCGCGTGGCCTGGACATAATCATCAGACGCTGTATAGAAGCGACGATTGAAAACCGGCGAATAGTTCGAGTCATCAACCTGCACTTTACCGAAGCCGATCGACGCGTCAATCGAATAGTCATACCCTGCAGGAATGAGGATTCGAATATCTCCTGCGAGTCCATTGAGGAGTAAGAACGTCTCTCCTTCCGGAATGATGGCTTGTGACAAATCCATCTCGACATCCCGTAGTAAAAAGAACTCATTCGTATCACGTAACACATAGTGCCCCGATTCCTTCATCCCAAATGAGAAGGCTTGTTCTTGACGAAGGGGTGTCCGGATTTTCGATTCGACCGGTCGATTCTTATAGAGTCGATAGCCGAATAACAGGAGAAGTCCGGAGAGCACGAATCCGAATGCCGCAGATGAGAAGATCAAGCCAATCAAGAGGATTCCCCCAATTGCGTAAAAAATATAGCTAGCAGACTGCTTGCCACGACGACTGAACCGTCGCCCGATATAGAGGAGAAGCAGCGGGATGATCATGCTGAATAAGACGCTATTGCCACCCGTCACAATATCGATGAAGAGTCCGACTGAAAATAAGATAATCATAAATCCAATGATTTGACGTGTGTTCCAACGTTCCATGTCCATTCCCCCTTTCTGTTCATATGTATGAAGCAAAGAAAGCGATGACCTTGTTCAGGTCATCGCCGAACCATCGCCTCACTCTTGTTTAAAGCGACGCTCCAGTTCTTTCAATTTTGCTTCAAAATCATCTTCATCTTCCTGCGCGTCTTGCTTCTCTTCGGCAGGTTGTTCTTCCTCAGTGAATGGATGCGACTGAGACGTATTTTGACCAAAGATTTGGTCGAGTGCCCCTTTTAACAAGTCTAGGTTTTCGCGCATCGCAAACTCATAGCGTTTATTTTGCATCTCATCGAGTTTGAGTTTCATCTCGAGCGCACGACGCTCTAATGTATCCAACTCGCGCTCACCTTCGTCAATCAATCCTTCAAAGTAACGGTACTGTTCCCCGTAATGTTTGGATTCGAGTGCCGCACGTTCTGCCAACTTTTCTTCCCCGGCTTGTTTCGCCAGTTCTGTTTGCTCATATCGTTTATCTGCCATCTTCTTGGCATCATCACGTTTTCCAGCAAGTTCTGCAAGCAATGTACGTTGACGTTCCACGAGTCGTTCAACCGACAACGCTTCCTTCTCCGCTCCGCGGATATGACGGTTCAATTCCGCTTCTCCACTTGAACGTGGCATCTCTTTATCCTGATACTTCTTCACTTCTTTCGAAATTTCTTTCGTCAATTCATTCGCTAATTCACGAAACTGATCAAACGGTGTCTTCATGGTGAATCCTCCTTATGAAATCTCAACGACGATTAACAAATTTTTGCCACACTTGATCAAACTGCTGGAAGCTGCTCCGACCGGCACGCGTTCCGTCTGCATTTAAAATCTCGACATCCGGGTCGCGTTTTTCACTTGTATACATCATATACCCTTTAAACAACAACCACGCGACAATGATTCCGACGAGCGCCCAAATGTTTGAGAGCATCGTCCCAATCCCAATGACGGCAAGGATCCCGAAACCAACTTTAGCACCGATGTGTGTCACAGCCTGAAAACGGACTCCAGCCCAAAGCGTCAAGAGCGCTCCTAATCCGAATAAGATCATATTCGGTAAAGAACCGATCAACACGAGCACTAGAGCGATCGCGGCTACGATGAACAACACCTTTTTCACTTGGTGATTCATCTGTCATCCCTCCTTGTTAAGTACACTCTTATCATAATACGTTATTTGACATAGGTCGACGAGCGGAAGGCTTGTTTCACCTCGGTCTTTAGACTGAGATGGTACCGTTTCCAATAACTGTGGTACACTAATGCTATCGAACAACGAAAGGATGATGTTTTATGAGCAACATGATGCATGCACGTAACCAAATGTCAGCAAATCGGAGGGCTGTCGTCCTCCATCATTAAAGGGAGGATTCTTTTTGAATCAACAAACTGAAACGGGACGTGTCACGGCACAGTTCCAACATCTTTATACGGTATCAATCGGAGAAAACGCCTATATGTGCGGGGTTTCCGGAAAATTTCGACATGCCGCGACGAGCGAACGGGATTACCCGGTCATCGGCGATTATGTCACGATTCAAGTTCGCGAGCATGGTCAAGGTACGATTCACCATCTCCTTGAGCGTCGGACCGTTCTTTCACGAGCGGCCGCCGGCAACGAGACACGTGAACAACTGATCTGCGCGAACGTCGACTACGTCTTGATTACGATGGCGTGTGGACACGACTTCAACATTCGTCGCCTAGAACGCTATACGCTAGCCGCTTGGGACACCGGGGCAATCCCAATCATCGTCTTGACAAAGACCGATCAAGTCGACTCCGTCGACACATTGCTCGAAGACATTCAAGTGAACGCACCCGGAATTCAAGTATTCCCCGTCAGTGCTGTGACGGGAGAAGGTGTGGCTGAACTTCGTCACGCATTGCCGAGTGAGAGCACGATCGCCTTCGTCGGTTCGTCCGGCGTCGGAAAATCTACGCTGACGAACGCCCTCGCCCACGAGACACTTGCCGTCACGCAAGCCGTCCGGGCGCAGGACGAGCGCGGAAAACATACGACGACACACCGCGAACTGTTCCGGATCGATGACTTATACGTCATCGACACACCAGGGATGCGAGAATTCGGACTATGGGAAGGAAGCGAGCATCTCGATGAGACGTTTCGTGATATCGAAGCACTTGCCGAGACATGCCGCTTCCGCGACTGCTCACATCAGAAAGAACCGGGCTGCGCCGTTCAAGAAGCGCTAACGAACGGTACGTTAGATGCGAAGCGCTATGCCAGTTATGTCAAGCTAGAACAGGAACTTCTTTATATGGAAAAGAAGCAGGCGGAACACGCTCGTGTATTAGAAAAGAAAAAACGTCGACCTTAGAACCGTTGCACTGTGAGTCAAACGACTCACAGTTTTTTATTTGAAATTTGACAGGTTCTCATCACAGGCGTAAAATTGCCGTATACTTAAAAAGTTTACCTAGGGAAAAAAATTAACCATTACGCAAAAGAAAGAAGGATTCGGCATGCTGAACGAAGTGGATTCGGCTCTCACTCACAAATCAATGTCTCAAAAAATAAAGACGCTCCTTCCTTTTTTAGGTCCAGCGTTCGTCGCTTCGGTCGCTTATATCGATCCCGGAAATTATGCAACGAACATTGCCGCTGGATCTCAATTCGGTTACTTGCTTTTATGGGTCATCTTAGTCGCTAACTTGATGGCCGGATTGATTCAAACATTGTCTGCTAAAATTGGAATCGCGACCGGAAAAAACTTGCCTGAGATTTGTCGTGACCGTTTTTCTAAGAAGACTGCTATCTTTTTATGGATTCAAGCCGAACTCATGATCATGGCGACAGATTTAGCAGAGTTTGTAGGGGCGGCACTCGGAATTTATCTCGTGTTTGATGTAACACTCATTCAAGCGGCACTTCTGGCCGCCGTCGGTTCTTTTGCTATTTTGGAAGTACAACGTCGGGGATATCGTCCACTTGAAACGATTGTGACGGGGATGCTACTCGTCGTCGCGCTCGCTTTTGCCATTCAAACGTTCAGTGCTCAACCAGAAGTAAAACCACTCTTATCCGGTCTTCTCATCCCTCGGTTCGATGGGACGGAGAGTATATTATTGGCTGCTGGAATATTAGGCGCTACCGTTATGCCTCATGCCATCTATTTACACTCTGCGTTGACACAACGACGCATCACGGGTAAAGATGCCGTCGCACGTAAACGTATCATGAAATTTGAACGAATCGATGTAACGATTGCCATGGTGCTCGCTGGTGCAATCAATGCGAGTATGCTAATAATCGCAGCCGCTGTCTTCTATAAGAATGGATTCGTCGTGAGCGACTTAGAGATTGCACACCAGCAATTTGACTCCTTTTTAGGTTCACCGATCGCCATGCTGTTTGGAATTGGACTAATGGTTGCCGGATTGTCGAGCGCATCCGTCGGGACTTTGGCTGGAGACGTCGTCATGCAAGGCTATATTCAAAAACATATCCCGATTTATGTACGTCGTGTGATTACGATGGCTCCGCCACTCTTACTCATCCTTTCCGGTGTGAACTTGACGAATGCTCTCGTGTGGAGCCAAGTCATCCTGTCATTCGGTATCGCATTCGCCCTCGTTCCTCTGCTTCTCTTCACGAGCAACAAATCCTTGATGGGCGAACTCGTGAATCATCGGATGACGACATGGATCGGTTGGGGAATTACGACAATCGTCATCGCATTAAATCTTTTCTTAATCATCCAAACCTTTATTTTCTGATTTATAAAACAAGCGCAGACCACATCGGCCTGCGCTTGCTTTTTTATATGGTTCCCTGCAAAATCCCTTCTGCCCATTCGACTTCCTCGGATGTCGGGGGCTTCGTGCCTTTAAGCGGATAATCGAGTCCGAGCGCCTCCCATTTGTAGACGCCCATCTCATGATAAGGCAAAATCTCGACTTTCTCGACATGGTCTAGCTTTTGAATGAACGCGGCGGTGCGACGAAGCGCACCTTCTTCGAGCGTCCATCCAGGTACAAGGACGTGGCGAATCCACATTTTCGTTCCGCGCTCGGAAAGGTGTTCGGCAAGCGCGAGCGTGTTGGCATTGCTACGTCCCGTCAACTTCTTACACATGTCGTCGTCGATATGCTTGATATCGAGCAAGACAAGGTCGGTGTGATCTAAAATCGCATCCAAATTAGGAGGTCGGAGCGCACCGGACGTATCAAGTGTCGTATGAAGCCCATGCTTTTTCGCTTCACGCAGCAGCGCCTCTAAAAATTCAGGTTGCGCGAGTGGGTCACCACCAGAAATGGTGATGCCGCCTTTCGATGCTTCCATGAACGGACGGTAACTGAGCGCCTCTTGAATGACGTCTTCAGCCGAGCGGTGGTTATTCTTTTTGAAATCCCACGTGTCCGCATTATGGCAGTATAAACAACGCAAGGCACAACCTTGTAAAAAGACGATGAAGCGAATCCCTGGGCCGTCAACTGTTCCGAATGATTCGACCGAATGTACATATCCCATTGTCATCGAAATGACCTCCTAACGAATGAGCGGCCCTCCGTGGAAGGCCGCTAAGCCTTTACTTACAACGAACCGTGGAACGTACGGTTGATGACGTCGATCTGTTGCTCACGTGTCAACTTGATGAAGTTGACCGCATATCCTGATACGCGGATTGTGAGTTGTGGATATTCTTCTGGATGTTCCATTGCGTCGAGAAGCGTCTCGCGGTTGAAGACGTTAACGTTCAAGTGATGTCCTTTGTGCTCTCCGCTCATGTACCCATCGAGAAGCGCCGCCAAGTTGAGTTCGCGCGCGATTTCTTCTTTTCCGAGTGCTTTCGGTACGATTGAGAACGTGTAAGAGATTCCGTCTTGTGCGTGTTCAAATGGAAGTTTCGCAACAGATGAGAGCGATGCAGCCGCACCTTTTGTATCCCGTCCATGCATTGGGTTGGCACCTGGAGCGAATGGTTCACCCGCACGACGACCGTCTGGCGTATTTCCTGTTTTCTTACCGTAGACGACGTTCGATGTGATCGTGAGGACCGATTGCGTATGAAGTGCGTCACGATATGTTTTATGTTTCCGTACTTTCTCCATGAATGATTCGACGAGTTCGACGGCGATTGCATCGACACGGTCATCATTGTTTCCGAATTTCGGGAAGTCCCCTTCTGTTTCGAAGTCGACGATGATTCCTTCTTCATTACGGATCGGTTTGACGTTTGCGTATTTGATTGCTGAAAGACTATCCGCCGTTACCGAGAGACCCGCGATCCCACAAGCCATCGTCCGTAAGATTTCAGGATCGTGAAGCGCCATTTCGATTCGTTCATACGCATATTTATCGTGCATGAAGTGAATGACGTTGAGCGTATTCACGTATAGCTCTGCCAACCAGTCGAGCGTCCGGTCAAAGTCGGCATATACTTTTTCGTACGTAAGCACGTCTTCTGTGTTCATTTCCCAAACTGGAGCGATTTGAGCACCGCTCTTCTCGTCACGACCGCCGTTCATGCTATAAAGGAGAGCCTTCGCCATGTTGGCACGCGCACCGAAGAACTGCATTTGTTTCCCGATCTTCATCGGTGACACACAACATGCGATGCCGTAGTCATCACCGAATTGTGGCATCATCAAGTCATCGTTCTCATATTGAATAGCCGAAGTTTCAATCGACATTTTCGCACAGTATTGTTTGAATCCTTCTGGAAGTTTCGTCGACCAAAGGACCGTCAAGTTTGGTTCTGGAGCTGGTCCGAGGTTCGTGAGTGAATGCAAGAACCGGAATGAACTCTTCGTGACGTTCGAGCGACCGTCTTGACTCATCCCACCGATTGATTCTGTCACCCAAGTCGGGTCACCTGAGAATAATTCATTGTAGTCCGGTGTCCGTAAGAATTTGACGATTCGAAGTTTCATGATGAAGTGGTCAACGATTTCTTGGACGTCTGATTCTGTTAAGCGACCCATTTCAAGGTCACGTTCAGCGTACACGTCAAGGAAGGTCGAGACGCGACCGAGTGACATCGCGGCACCGTTTTGTTCTTTGATGGCAGCAAGATACGCCAAGTATACCCATTGATATGCTTCTTGCGTATTTTCCGCAGGACGACCGAGGTCAAATCCATAAGCGGCCCCGAGTTGTTTAAGTTCTTGGAGGGCACGAAGTTGTTCCGATAGTTCTTCGCGGTCACGGATGTCCGATTCAGATAAGAAACCGCCACGTTTTGCCAAGTCTTTTTTGCGTTCTGCCATCAAGAAGTCGATTCCATAAAGGGCGACACGACGGTAGTCACCGATGATGCGTCCGCGTCCGTATGCATCGGGAAGCCCTGTGATGATTCCTGATTTACGAGCGGCCCGCATTTCTGGTGTATAGGCATCGAAGACACCTTGGTTATGTGTTTTACGAATCTCTGAGTAAATTTTTGTGATTTCTTCGTCTGGCTCGAAACCATATGATTCGAGTGCCGCATCGACCATACGGATGCCGCCATTCGGGTGAATCGAACGTTTGAACGGCTCATCCGTCTGAACGCCAACGACTTTCTCTAACTCTTTGTTTAAGTAACCTGGTCCATGCGACACAATTGTCGATGGTGTGTGTTGATCGACGTCCCAGACGCCTCCACGTTCACGCTCTTCTTTTGTTAGTTCCATCACACGATTCCAAAGAACGTTTGTCGCTTCAGTCGGACCTGCTAAAAACGTATCGTCTCCTGTGTACTCATGACGGTTCAAACGGATAAATTCACTGACATTCACTTCATTCGTCCACTGACCAGGGATAAAACCTGACCATGCGGATTTGATTTCGGTTGCCATGTTGATTCACTCCTCATTCTCGAAAGTAACTGCGTGTTATCTATACTGTGAGTGTACGTGAAAACGTGAACAATATGTTTTACATTCTTGTGAAACTTGTAACAATCTTATGAACGTGATGAAACAGCCGTTATTGAAAGCGTTTTACAAACTGTTATATCCGCTAGTTTATATAGTTTGAAACAGATGATTCCCAATTAGATAACGTTTACCTATCATCTGTACTAATTTGATTGTTCTGTGACGAACTATACAGTTTTTAAGGTGATTAATCTCACATCACTCGGTTAGAACTTGAATTTTTGTGTCGTATCAGACACAATGAAGGCAGAACATTGTATAAGAGGAAGGGGTTCTACTCATGACGTATGAACCATTAACAGCAAATCATGCCTTTCAGGTTGGCGATCGCATCTCATTAAAGGTCGATGAGGCTGGCGAAAAGCGTGACGGATTTATCACAGAATTTGAAGACGGAGGGTTTTGGATCCGCTTCGATGATGACATCGAGAACGAAGATTTTATCGATTATCGCGATCAGCTACTCGCCGCACTTTTGTCGCGTCCAATCCATGTCATTACGACACATCCGGAACTGAAACCGTTCGAGAACATGACGGCCGAGTTACAGTATCGCGTTTATCAAGGATTCACGATTGAGAAAGTTGAATTGACAGCAGAAGGTGCAGACGCCCACATCCAACTCATCGAAGACGGTCAGACGTATACACAGACGTTACGTTCTTCCATGGAAGATGGTCAGGAGCATGTTCGCTATATTTGACGAGGGAGCGCTGTCGCTTCCTTTGTTTTTGCCTAAAGATAAGGAGACCGAATATGAATTTTACAAAACCTTTTATTAACGAAACGTGGGATCGGATGGGCTTCAGTGAGCCGATGCCGGTCCAAAAAGAAGCGTTTCCCCTACTATTAGATGGAAAAGACGTGACAATCGAGGCACCAACCGGAACGGGTAAGACACTCGCCTACCTCCTTCCAGCCATTGAAAAGATCGACCCATCGAATGACCGCATCCAAGTCGTTGTCGTCGCCCCGACCCGTGAACTTGTCATGCAGATTCAACAAGTCGCACAACGTTTCACCGAAAAAGGCGACGTCCGCATCGGTTCGTTCATCGGTGGTGTCGAATTGAAACGTCAAATCGACCGAATCAAGAAGAAGCCACATTTGATCGTTGGGACACCAGGTCGTCTCGTCGAGTTGATCGACAAGAAAAAACTGAAGCTCCACGAGACACATACCGTCATTTTAGATGAGGCCGACCAAATCATCGACAGCGGTTTGACAGAGGCGGCAGAGCGCATCATCAAGCATACTGCGCATGAGCGTCAACTTGCACTCGTCTCGGCAACACTCACCGATTCACTCCAAGAGTGGGCGTCACCATTCATGAACGAGCCGGCACATATCAAAATCGAACGTGCTGTCAGTGATCAAGTGACGTACGGCTATCTGTTGACGACACGCCGGTATAAACCGGAACTTCTTCGTCGTCTTTCACACGTCGACGGTGTGAAGGCACTCGCCTTCATCAACAACCGCTCGTTCTTGCCACCGCTTCGCGGAGAACTTGAAAAGTTGAAAGTGAACTACCGGATGCTCGACAGCTTAAAAGGGAAGCGCGAACGCGTCGAGACGCTCCGCGAATTCCGTAAAGGCGAATACCCGCTCCTTATCACGACTGGTCTTGCTGCACGCGGTCTCGATATTGAAGATGTGACACACGTCGTCCATTTCGACTTACCGGAGTCAATTGATGACTTCATCCACCGTTCTGGCCGTACCGCTCGTGGTAACGCGGGAGGGACTGTCCTTTCACTCGTGACGACGGATGACCTGCCGCACTTGAAATCGTTCGCGCGTCAACTCGGTGTCGAGTTGAAAGAGCTCGAAATCTATCGCGGTGACGTGATTGAGAAACGGATTGAGGAGAAGCCTCCTGTCGTCAAACGTCCTGCGAACAAGCGAGGACCGCGCCGATGAAAAAAGACCGGAAAGTAATTCCCTTCCCTTTGCTCGTCGAAGAGTCCGAATTGCTTGCCGAACTGAAAAAGTTGTATGAGCAAGCGGCTCTCGCGCGAAGCACACAATGGACGAACTATATTCAAGAGATCGCATCGGAAGGGACATGGCACTTAAAAGATGCCGAACTCTTCCGTGACCTCTTCATCGATTGGGCCGTCTTCTTTGAGACGGATGAGGACGGGATGACACCCCATGGTCGCTACTTGGCAGACCATAAGAGCGACATGTCCCCTGCCCTCTATCACGCACTCCGTGGATTAGCCGTTCCGCGTTGTAGCATCTTTGAAGTGACGGAGGGCGGTCAGTTGAAAGACTGGGAGTCCAAAGAGACATACGCTGTTCAGTTACCAGAAGAACGTGAGACCGGCGACCTCGTCCTCGGGAAGTTACTCGATATCCGAGGTAGTTGGCGTTTCGGTTCTGCGTTTCTCGCCTTACCTGCGAAGATGTCTGGGAATGTCGCCGATCTGTATATCGACTTTACAGATGAAGTCGGTCCCGGTGCCTTTTTGGAGCAGTTCCCGGAGTTCTGCGCGGAACTGATTGACTTGTTGCTGGATTTAGAAGAAGGCGTCATCATACCGAAACCATCAAAATAAGCAAAGGGCCGCGGCCCTTTGCTTATTTTTGTCTGACATCTACGTCAATCTGTTTGAGCATGTCACGCGCTTCTTCGTTTTCAGGCGTGATCGCCGCACTCGAGATTTGTTTCCCATCCTCGTATACATCGATGACGACACCGTCTTTCGCTTGGCGCGTTTGGTACAGGCGACCATTTTCATAGAAGGCGTGATCCACTGAATCGAGAACTTTACGAGTCATCTGCTTCCCGGTGTTCAAGTCGATGACGACTTCCTCGCCATCCTCATTTAAGGCGAACAGGTGGTGACCCGACACTGTATGATCCCAAAAGTCCTGACCTTCAGCCAATTGAACAACTTTACCCGTTTTTGTATCGTAAGCGAAGAGTCCTGGGTTCGGATCCTCAACATTGATTTCCTCTTCTCCTTCTCGGATCACTTCGTACGAGCTGACACCGACAGAGATGTAACGAGTTTCTGTCACTTGAGAGGATACATCGGTAGCGTAAAAACGATTCGTATTGATGACATGGGTGATAAATCCTTTGTCCATATTCACTTCTTTGACCGACACCTCATTCATCGCTTGATCAAACGTGGCGAGCATCGTTTTTTCTTCACCGTCGTATCCATCTCGATAGATTAAGTTTAACTGACTATCATTCAGAAATACGCCTGACCATACCCCGTTCACGATGTCGTATATTTTTGAATCACTGGCATCGAACGAAAACGTCGATAACTTTTCTCCATCTTCTTGTGTAAATACGATGAGCTCTTTCATCCCATTCTGACCGACCCCGATGTATCCATCCTCTGTTCGAATCGATTCCGCATACGTCATTCCGTTCATTTGTCGATGAATCGAACGTTCTCCCTCATTCAAACGTTCACGATATCGCAGTCCCTCAGCAATATAATTCAAGTTTGACGTGATACGACTCTCATCCGTCGTCACTTCAAACCACTGTGCAACATCGTCCTCTGTGCCATACGTGACCTCTACCACCGCGTCTTCCCACACAGATGGATTCGAACTGATGTCTAACGCCCATTCTGCTTTCGGTTCTGTCGCATCAACGGCAAACGTCCCAAGCCCAATCACGATGACCGCACCGAGCGCGGCCATATTCCACATTCGTTTCATCTTCTCACCTCACACATTCAATTTCGTCTGTAAAAATCTTCGACTTAGCCAAATCGTCACACTCGTCCATACCATCAATACCACACCGACATACACAATCGTCTCATCGTAAATTAGTCGATTCGACAAGAACGCGTAACCTAAAACTGGAATAGTAAAGATGACAACTAGAATTGACAAGCTAAGTACCGGTGACCAGATCGTCCACTGCCAGAAACTCCGTTCAATCAACACAAATGTGAAAACAAATAGGACAACGATGACAATAAATACTTGATGAATGATAAAGTTGATGAGCGAAGAAGGATACATCAGAGACAATATTCCCTGATACGACAGTGTTTGTTCAAATGATCCTTGAGTCGGAATCATCTTGTCATCGAACCAACTCGTGAACGCTATGTACTGCAATTTAAGGGCAATCCACTCAATGGCAAATAGTCCTAACGTCATCATTAAAATAGTGCAAAGTTTAGCGAAAATGATGACCATCCGTTTTTGTGGCATCGTGAGTAGTCGCAACATAAACGTCCCACGTCCTTGAAAATCGCGATACCAAATCCATGCACTGTATAATAACACCACTGCGACCGCAATGCCGAGCGACAGGAGATAAGGTGTATCTCCAAGGTAGTCTGAAAATGACAATTGATAGTCCGCATTTCCTTCACGTCGCAACTGTTCATAAAAGTTTGTTTCGTCCCATAAAAAGTAACCGAGATATCCAAACTGTATAACGATAAGACCTGCGACTAATGTCAAGAACGGTTTCGTGACACGTTCAACTTCCCAACTCAATAGTTTCAATAGATTCATGCCCCGTACTCCTCTCTCATCACATCGACGATCGACTTCCCGTGAATGAAACGGACATCCTCGACGTCAAACTCACGAACGATGCGTCCGTTATTCAACATGACTACCTTGTCGATCAAGTACTCGATATCCTCTATTTCATGTGTCGTAATGAGGACGCCCCGGCTCTCCATGATTTCACTTGAGAACAGTTCAACAATCTGTTCTTTCGAAAAGACATCGATTCCTGAGAACGGCTCATCGAGCAATAGATAATCTGGGTCTTGGGCAATGCCGAGCGCAAGATTCGCTTTGGCGAGCGTCCCTTTCGATAACTCGCTCAACTTATCTTCCGGGAATAATTTAAAATCTTCGACGAGACGAGCAAATAATGCCGAATCAAATGTCGGATAGAAATCTTTCATAAACGCTTCACATTGCTCAATCGTGAAATGAATTGGGAACATCGCATGGTCGGCGACAAAGGCGACACGATTCAAATCAATTGGTTTTCCATCAATCAATACCGAACCTTTATCAAAAGGTGTCAATCCCATGATGCCCTTCAATAACGTTGATTTCCCCGTCCCGTTCAGCCCGATCAGGCACGTGATTTCCCCTTTTTTCGCTGTGAACGAAACGTCTTCAATAACTTGTTTCCGGCGATAGCGCTTTTTAACTCCCAACACTTCGATCATCGTACGTCCCCTCCTTGTACTGACGTTTAATCTTATCGACCAGCTCGTCTACCGAGACGTCGAGTTCTTGAATCGCTTCCACAAATACCGCGACCGCGTCATCTACAATCTCAGAGCGGATTTTTGCCAATACCGTACCATCTGTCGTTACACGACTCGGTCGATTTCGTTCGGTCGTAATCAATTGTTGGTCCTCCATTTCTTTGAACGCTTTTTGAACGGTGTTCGGATTAATTTTTAAATCGTTCGCTAGTTCTCGCCGGGATGGCATTTCATCCCCGGCTTTCAGTTTACCGAGTGCCATCTTCTTCTTGAAGTAGTCGACGACTTGTAGGTAAACTGGTGTCCTCGTATTGAATTGCATGTTCATCACCTTTCTAAGTGTATGACATGGTTAATACACTTTCTAACTGTATTATTAGCGTAATACACTAAGACGTCAATCATTTTTTCAAATTTTCTCCAAACAAAAAACATCTGACACGTGCGTCAGATGTTAAAACGTTCAGTCAGAGCACGCTATCTGCCCCTCTTTTCGGGTCGACGTCCCGAAGATACAAATTTTCTCCTGGCCAGTACCGGCGCTTGTATTTCTCAAGCCGTGTTGTCGGATCACCGAGGTATGTATCCCGGTTCAAAACTCGCTCGTACCGAACTTTTCGGGGACAGTCGAGATAAATCACATAGTCGAAATAAGAACGCCATTCAGGACGTTGTAGAAAAATCCCTTCTACGACAACCGTATGCGCGAACGATACGTCCACGATCTCTTCTGCGATGACATCTCGTTCATACACGTAACGAGGTAACGTCAATTCCGTCATCCCATTCCTCAATGGACGAAACAGTTCACGTTCTAAGCGCGAGACATCCCATTGAAGTGCGTAATACTCCACCGGTTCGGGCTTTCCGGTCTGATAGCGTCTGTCCCGTTCAACGATATAGTCATCGATGTGAAGAACGTAAACACTCGGCTCATTGCTCAAATGTGAGACGAGCGTTGTCTTGCCCGCTCCGCTCAGTCCATCAATCGCCACGACAAACGGTCGATTCTCTGAGTGCATCGAACGCGCCGCACGGATGACGTCTACTATGTTCATATCGTTCCTCCTCACACAAAAGAAGTCAGCTCACGAATGAGCTGACTTCAGTTTACCAGAGTACCCAACCACGCGCTCCTGGAGGCGCACTCTCAATCAAGTGCCAGATTGGAACGGTGTATGCAAATGCGATCAAGACGAACGTCACGGTAATCCATAGCTTCCAATTCTCGAAGTAACGCGGTGTATCCATCGCCGCCTCTTCTGTCTCGGCGAGCGGGAATTCTTCTTCGCCTTTTGGAGCGAGGAATGACAAGTTGAACATCGAGTAGACGAAGATGAGAACAGAGATGAACAAAATCGTTCCCCCGATTGCCATCATGACATGATATGGGATCCACTCACGCGTCAACGCATCCGAGAAATAAGTTGCCGGACCCGTACGACGTGGGTTCCCGTTCAATCCTGAGATATGCATTGCATAGGACATGATCGCCATACCGAACGCCCATGTTCCTGCTTGAATCAATCCAAGCTTGTTCATCGCCTTCGTCAACGTGCGACCGCGTAGGACTGGGACGAGCCAGTACGCTGTTCCGAAGAACGTCAAGGCGACGGCAGTACCTACTGTGATGTGGAAGTGTCCTGTGACCCAAAGCGTATTGTGGACCATTGCATTCAATTGGTGCGAAGCATTGATGATTCCACCTGCACCGGCCGGGATGAAGAACAACATCCCAACGAAAGGAGCAAGGAAGCGAACGTCACCATATGGCATTTTCTTCACCCATCCGAACAGTCCTTTCGCGCCGAGCGCACGTCCACGAAGTTCGAACGTCGCAAAGAGCGAGAATGCTGTCATAAATGATGGGATGACGACCAAGAACGTCAAGATGACTTGAACGAACTTCCAGAACGGTTCAATCCCTGGCTCTGTCAACTGATGGTGGAAACCGACCGGGAATGAGAAGAGTAAGAACAGCAAGAACGCCATCCGCGCCAACGCATCCGAAAAAATCTTCCCACCGATCACTTTCGGTACGACCGTATACCACACGATATATGCCGGCATGAGCCAGAAATAAACGAGCGGGTGACCGAAGTACCAGAACAATGTACGAGATAACTCGATTCCAACTGTATCCGTCCATCCTAACGAGAGCGGAAGGAGTTGGAATAAAATCGTGGCTGCGACACCAAGTGTCGCAATGTCCCAAAGAAGCATCGTCATGATACTCATATAAGCCGGAAGTGGTGGATGAACACCAGGGTTGTCACGCTTGTAATCCGCATACATGCGGAACATCGCGAAAGACGACAACCATGTCCCGACTACGAATAACACGAGTCCGACATAGAAGAGCGGATCTGCCATGAGCGGCGCATAAAACGTATATAAGACCGTCCCTTTATTCGCCAAAATCATGACGGTTACCATGACAGCACCGATGATGATCGTCCAAAAACCGAGCCACGCGACACGCGTCGGGAATGCTTCAAAGCGACCGAACGATTTCGCAAGTAACGCATATAAAAGACCGATAATGAACATCGTCGTAAAGACGAGTCCAAGCATGATTCCGTGTGCAGTCAGAAGTTGATAGTATCCAAAGATTTCAGGAATGACACCCGTCCGAATCAATGTCTGAGTCAATCCAGCTAGCGCCCCAATCAAGATGGCGAGAACGGATACGAGAACGTGTCCGTAGGCAAGACGTGACTCTTTGGCTCCGATACTCGGAACCGGTACGCCGCGCTCCATCTCCCATTGCTTCAGTTTAGATGATACGTCATTCATTTATTCCACCACCTTGATTTTAGTCGACATCATGTGATGCCCTGTACCGCAATATTCGTTACACAAGATTAAAAATTCGCCAGCTTCCTCGAATGTGTACGTCAACGAGTTGATATGTCCCGGAATGATCATCATGTTGACCGGTGTACCCGTCAACTGAAATCCGTGGACAACGTCAGGTGATGTCACGAGGAACGTCACTTTTGCCCCTTTTGGGATTTCAACATTCCCTGGTGTGAACGTAAACGCTTGCGCAATCATGACGAGCTCGTACTCATTTTCACCAATTTTATGAAGTCCTGGTTTGTCGAACGGAGCCGTCTGATTTACTTTTGCCGGGTCAATCAAGTCTGCATCCGATGCGGGTTGATTACCTGCCGCGAATGCGGATACCCCGAGAACAGTCAGGAAGACTGCGAGTAGAATGATGCCGAATGTAAGCCAATATTTTTCTAGTTTATGAATATGCATGATGAGACCCTCCTCCCTGAATTCTTATCGAGTGACGAATAAGTAAAAGACTGATGACCACATGGCGATGATGACACCCGCCACGATCATGACCGATGTGAACGTTCCTTTTAAATTCGGTTCTTGTCCATCTTTATGTTCCACGTGTAAGACCCCTTTCGCTTGTTTTTCCACCTTTATTGTATGCAATCGCTCAGGCGATAATATGTGATATTTATCACTCCAAAAGTGACAATCACATCAATTTTGCGTAGTTTCAACACATAAAGTTCACATTTGTACAAAACCAATCCACAAAAAAACCGCCTCCACATGGGGCGGTTTACAAACGACATATTCCTGCCGGGCAACCTTCGCAATGGCATAACTCTTTTAAAAAGTCGACATCGCGAATGATGATTGATTTCGTTGTTGTGCTGATGACTCCTTCTTTTCTCCACTGACTGATCAATCGGTTCACCGTCTCACGCGGTGCTCCAATCAGTTGTCCGAGTTCTCCGTCAGACGGATGACGAGGAATCACGATTGCATCTTCTTCCTCCACTCCATGCATCGCGGCCATTCGAAGTAACGTCGAAGCCAATGCCCCTGGTTTTCCGTACAACAATAAGTCACGCACTTTCATCTCGGAGTGCTTACGCATCATCGACGTCCAGCGCAAGATTTCTCCGGCAAAACGGATATCGCGCTGCATGAGCGACTCTAATTCTCGTTTTGAAATCGTCCCGATTGTACTCTCTTCGGTCGTTTCGATGCTATACGAACTAGGGAATGTCTCCGCGATGTCAAACTCACCAAAGAAATCATCCGATCCATACATGAACATGACGAGTGGATTTCCCTTTTTCGTAATTTTCGTGAATTTGACAGATCCACTCTTCAAGTAAAAGAACTTATCACACTTTTCACCTTCCCAACACACGATACTCGCTTTTGGGTGATGTTGAAGCGTCATCATTTCGAGTAACAGCTGTTTCGTTTCATCTGAGAATACAAAACTGTTCGGTTGGGTCGTTCCACATTGCATTGACATAGGTCGGTGCTCCCTCCACGTTTCATTCGTCCGTTCCATTTATGACTTTATTATACAGGAGTGTGACAGGGAGTATCATAAAAGTATGTGACATTTCAAACAACCTTTTGAAAATAAAAAGATTCGGGTGCGACCCCGAATCTCTTGATCGATTCATCGTTGAATCAGTCGAATCAATTGTTCAGCCGGTTTGAAGTTCGGATACCGGACCGGTAAATCAAATTTCGTCGTATTCTTTAAAATAGACTTCGCATGACTGAACGTCTCAAAACTCGTTCGACCATGATAAGCCCCCATTCCGCTCTCGCCCACTCCACCGAACGGTAGATTCGGATTCGTCAAATGCATGATGACATCATTCACGCACCCGCCTCCAAAGGAAAGGTGCTTCATGACGGTTCTCTCCACTTCCTTCGACTCGCTAAAGAGATAGAGAGCCAATGGGTGTGGTCGGTCTGAGATGAACTCGATTACTTCGTCCAATTGACGATATGGAATGACTGGTAAAATCGGACCGAAAATCTCATCTTTCATCACATCAGCATCTTCATGAAGATTTGTCATGACGGTCGGCGCAATTTTAAGCTCATCTCGGTTCGTCTCTCCACCGAACACAAGGTCCCCTTCTGTCAAATAGTGAGACAAACGGTCGAAGTGCGGTTCATTGACGATACGCGTGTATCGTTTCGTGCCGACACCATTCCCGAACATCGCAAACGCCTCTTGTTTAATCGCTTCTAAAAATGCGTCTTGTTGCGATTCGTGGACGAGCACATAGTCTGGTGCGACACATGTTTGACCGGCATTCATCCATTTCCCCCAGGCGACACGTTTTGCCGCAATGGAGACGTTCGCATCTCCGTGAACGATGACTGGTGATTTCCCACCTAGTTCGAGCGTGACTGGTGTCAGATGCTTCGCTGCCGCCTGATTGACGATTCGCCCGACTTGCGTCGATCCCGTGAAGAAGATGTAATCCCATTTTTGTGCCAACAGCTCTTGCGCTGTGTCTTTATCCCCTTCGACACTTGCCACATATCGATTGGTGAAGGCACGCTCGAGCACCTGCGTCAGGACACGCGCAACATTCGGCGTCAATTCTGAAGGTTTGACAACAGCTGTATTCCCTGCGGCAATCGCACCAATGAGCGGAGCAACAGCCAATTGGAATGGATAATTCCATGGAGCGATGATCAACACCGTACCGTACGGCTCATACTGAATCTCACTCTTCATCCCAAGATGAATCGCCGTCCCACGGACACGCTTCGGACGCATCCACCGCTTCAATTCACGCATCGTTCGTGAAATCTCATCGTAAATAAATCCGATTTCTGTCGTATACGCATCCAATTCGGATTTGTTCAAATCTTCGCGAAGTGCCTCAAGCAAATCCGCTTCATAATGCTTAATGGACTCCTTTAAAAACGTCAGCATGCTCAAACGAAATGCCATCGATTTTGTCGCCTGTGTTTTAAAGAAACGGCGCTGTTTTTGGACTAGCTCGTCAATCGTCAACTGTTCAATCGGTGCCAGCATGAACTTTCCTCCTTAATGATTCATCACATTTATCTCATTTTATCATCGTGTGAAACGTGAATCTAAAAAAACGCTTTCATCAACCTACTATAATACAAAGCGTTTAAATGTTTAAACGCTTAATCGTAGAGTAAGTGATTGCTTCCCTCGTGTCAAAACATCCGTACTCTTTTTCGCGCGCTGATTAGAAAGAGCAGGCTTGCGCTCCCTAAAATCAAGCCGGTCAGTGTGAACTGCTGGACGATCGAGAGTGGAAGAACACTTAAGAATGATGACCCCGCTACCGTTCCGAGAGAGAAAAAGGCATAGAACGCCCCGTATGCTTTCCCTCGATTTTGTGGAGAGGTCGATTGGATCAACAACGTATTAATGGCCGGGAATAAAATGGCAAACCCGACACCATATAAGGCAAGTACCCCATACAGGCTAGTTTGTACACCCGATTGTCCAATTAACACCTGGCTTATCCCGATGATAGCCACCCCAAGTGCGGTCAACTTTGTCGGAGAGAATCGATCAAACAATCGGTTCGTCGGCAATAAAAAGAACAGGACGGCTACCACGCCGAACATACTGAGCAATGTCCCGCTCAATCGTGAATCATATCCAAGTTCCTGCACATGGAGCGGCAGTAAAAAGGCGAGCGCCCCTTGAGAAAACATGAGGAAAAAAGCGCCCCAATAGGCACGAAGCACTTTCGGATCCGGTTTTTCCCGTGTCCTCTCTTTTTCTATTATTGTCTCGACCTTTTGACTTCCTCGCATTGTCACAATCGTCACGATGAGAATCACCCAACCGAATAAAGAGACGAATAAAAAGACAGTTGGTGGCGATGTGATGCTTGCGACGATACCGCTGAATGCTGGACCGATAATGGCAGCTAACCCGACGAAACTACCGGTAATGGCGACTTTCTTACCTTGACGGTTCATCGCGGTGACGTTCGCCGACAGCGTAAATGCAGCTGGGACGATGAGTCCGGCCATAAAGCCATGAATACACCGTACAAACAGCAACATGGATGCTGAGTCGACGAACTGATAAGCCAATAAACTGAAGCTCGTCAGAAACAAGCCGAGAACCAAAACCCGATATGGACCATTTCTGTCAGTCCATATACCAGATAACATATTTCCAAACGTGTTCGTCAACGAATAGATTGCAATGGATAAGCCAGCGATAAACGAAGATGCCCCAACGGATACCGCAAACGTGCTCATGATCGGAAGTTGGGCGAACAAATCAAAAAAGGCAAAAAATACGATGGCATATAATATAAAACGTGGTGGAGTTTTCATCGGACAATTCCTCTTTTCCGTGATCTTATTCTTAGTCTAGCTGGAGCTCCAACCGTTTCATAGGGATGAATGGGTTTAGACACAAAAAATCCCTACAGCCAAAGGCTATAGGGAAAATCGCTTAGTTTGTCACTTCGACGGCTGTGTCGAGAGCGACACGAATCATTTCATCAAATGTCGACTGACGCTCTTCTGAAGTCGTCTCTTCACCCGTCAACAAGTGGTCAGAGATCGTGAGGATCGTCAACGCGTTCACTTTATGTTTCGCTGCAAGCGTGTAAAGACCTGCTGCTTCCATCTCGATCGCGAGGCAACCGAAGTCCGCCCATTTCTTGAAGTGATGGAAATCATCTTGATAGAATTGGTCAGCCGTGAAGATTTGTCCGACTTTGACCGGGATACCCGCTTTTTCTGCATTCATATACGCACGATGTAGGAGGTCGAACGTCGCTGTTGGCGCATAGTCCATTCCGTTGAAACGGACACGGTTTTGTCCCATTTCACTTGATGCGCTCATCGCGATGACAACGTCACGCACTTTAACATCTTCTTGAATTCCGCCCGCTGTTCCGACACGAATCAAGTTTTTAGCACCGTACGACATGATGAGTTCGTTCACGTAAATCGACATCGATGGGACACCCATCCCCGTACCTTGAACCGAGATCCGTTTGCCTTTGTATGTTCCCGTGAAGCCGTACATGCCACGAACTTCGTTATATAATTCGACGTCTTCTAAAAACGTTTCCGCGATATATTTGGCGCGAAGCGGATCCCCTGGAAGTAATACCGTTTCTGCAATTTGTCCTTCTTGAGCTCCAATGTGTACACTCATGTTTGAATTCCTCCTTTAAGCTTGTCGTTGAACTTGTTCCCGAAATTCGTTCGGAGTAACACCGACTTGTTTTTTAAAGACCTTTCGGAAATATTTGTCGTCCGAAAAGCCGACTGCTTGGGCGACTTCATAGATACGCTGTCTACTCGTTTCTAACAGGCGCTTTGCTTCGTTCATCCGAATCGTCAACACGTACTCAGATAGATTCACGCCATATTGTTGTTTAAATCGTCTTGAGATATACTCCCGACTTAAGTAAAACCGTTCACTCATTCCTTGCAAACTCAGTTCTTCCGCAAAGTGTTGTTCAATATACGTCCCGATTTGGGCAATCGGATCTTCACTCGACTCCTTCACCACGTCCGCTAACGCGCGTGACAACGTATCGTTTAATACATCGGGGTCAATCGGTTTCAACAGATAATCAAAGCTTCCGTATTGGATGGCCCGACGCATGTACGAATACTCATCGTAACCTGTCAACACAACGAGCTTAGAGAATGAAGCGTGGTCGTGTACCCACTCCATCAGCTCGATTCCATCACAATGTGGCATTTGAATATCCGATAGAATTAACGCCGGTCGTTCCTGCTCGATGAGCGCCTTTGCCTCAAGCCCGTTCTTCGCCTCGAGTACGGCCTTCACACCGAACCGTTCCCATTCGCCGAGTAATTTTACCGCTTCCCTTACCGGAGATTCATCATCTACAATCAACACTTTCGTCATGATGCCACCCCTTCATCCGTTGCCGGGAAACGCATCATGATTCGAAAACCGCCTGTTTCAGGTGTAGCCAACATAAATTCTGCCTCCCGATTATAGTTTAACATGAGTCGATCACGAATGTTTCGTAATCCTGTGCCCTCTGTGTCATAAAATGTCGAGTCCCCTTGTTCAATCCGTGACATGACCCGTTTCCACTCTTCCGTCGTCAAGGAACGTCCACTGTTCTCACAGCGAATCACGAGTGTCGCCCCTTCCATCCAAATCATCACGTCAAATCGATTCGCCAACGCCGAGCCGTCTCGTTCGAACCCATGTTTGAAAAAGTTCTCTGCGAGCGGCTGTAAAATCATCTTAGGAACAATCAGTTCATGGAGGTCCTGAGGGACTGAAACGTTCACTTGAAACTGATTTGGAAAACGTACGTCTTGCAGGCGAATATATGAGTTCAAATGTTCGATTTCTCTCTTTAGCGTGACCATCGACTCTTCAGGATGCATCGTATATCGCATCATCGAAGAGAGTTGTGTGATCAATCGATAGACGGTTTTTCCATCTCCCTTTAAAGCGAGTGTACCGATCGACTGTAACGCATTGAATAAGAAATGCGGATTGGTCTGCGCCTGTAAGGCACGTAGTTCATTTGTTCGGTTCTCTAAGGCAAGCTTATACTCCCGTTGAATCAGATCATCGATTCGCTCAATCATCCGCTTGAACTGTCTCCCGAGTACGCCGAACTCATCATTTCCGAGGGAATCGAACGAGACCGTCATATCGCCTTGCTCAATTCGCCAAATGTTCGAGGTCAACGTCTTGATTGGAGTCGTCAGTTTCATCGAGGCGTACGTGGCACCGATCAACGCCAGAATGAGGGAGATGATTCCGACTAACAAAATAATGAACGATGTTCGTGAAGCTGGCTCCGTCAAGAGCTGATCTGGAATCGACTTCCCGACATAGAACTGCTGATGGTCGAACTCAAACGTTTTCGTGATTTGATGATGTTTTCCATCGGTCGAGAGCGACCTCGGTTGAAACGAAGAAGGAATCTCGCCATCTCCAAGATGGGCGAACACACGATTGTCCTCACCAACGAACCATAGACTTTCCACCGGACTATTTTGAAGAGAAGCCAACTGTCCGATGAACAAATCTTCCGGGATATCGAGTGACAGAATCGCGAGCGGTTCGTTCGTTTCAATTTTGTCGAGTCTGAAATGGAGGGTGACGACATCTTCTTGCGTCATGATTGGTCCGAAATCATGATACGGGATGAGCGGATGTGACGCTTCAAGCAGGACGCGACTTTTCGGATTATTCAATAACTGTCGTTGGACAGCGCTCGGCTCTTTTTTGGAACGTGGTGATACTTTCATTTTATACGCTGCGAATGAATCCATGTCTTCAAGCATCAACAGCTGAATTTGCGCCACGTCTTCCCGGGACAAATACATCGCGAGGAGCGCTCGTCGCACTTCAATCTCCGTTTCTCTTAATGACAGTCCCGGTCCGTATTCCAATATGTCCAATACGTCACGATCCGCGTATAGGCTAGTCGGCAAGCGACTCAAGTCAGAGATATAGCGTTCCATCTGACGCGTCCCCCGTTCAAGCGACCATTCCGTCATTTCTAGACCGCGTTCACGTTCTCGATCCTCCACATACCAAAATGAAATAATTGTCGCGATAATGACTGGCACGATGATGGTTAATGCAATCATTCCCGTTAACTTTGTCCGAATGCTATTCACCGCTATCCCCCCTACCTCATGAGTATATCACGCACTATGCAAACGTTTGCAAAAATCCTAAAAAAGAATCCTCGTTTCTTTCGAAACAAGGATTACGCGACGATTAATACGATTCCATTAAATCAATGAGTTGTGGACCGTGTCCCATTTCTCGCGCCACATCAATCGGTGTCATACCTTCTTCGTTCTCAATGGTCACGTCTGCACCGTGATCAAGTAAGAGACGGACCGTCTCAGGATCGACGTCGTCATTATAGAACAAGTTATGGAGCGGTGTTTCCCCATATTCGTCTTGAATGTTCACATCCGTCACGTTTGCCAGTTCCGCTTCAATTTCTTCATAACTCGCATTCATGAACGTCAATTCTTGAATCGGTTCTCCTAATTCCATTTCCCAATCCTCTTCGAAATCCTCGCTCATGGCCGATGCGACAAAATCAGATAAATCATCGTTCATGACGAGTAAGGCGATGATGGCTCCGTTTCCGATGACAGTCAATAGAATCATCGAAATGATAGAGGCTTTCACATACCCTGCTGTTTTAAAGACCGGTACGTTTTCTTCGCCCGCATGTGTCGCAATCGCCGCGATGCGTTTCGGTAACGTCGGATGCGTCGACAACAATTCACTATATTTCGCGATGAATCCGTTCTCTCGGCTCGCTTCATACAGATAGTCAAACTCATTCACTTCTTTCGCGAGCGGTCCCCCGATCGCAAGTACGGTCAACGCTCGTTTCGCCGCTCCAAAATCTTGAAGATAATGCGCTGCCATCCGGTCACACGTATACTCACATGCACGCGAATAAGCTGATCCTAAAAACGGAATGATGCTACCAAGTAAGACAACCCATTGTTTTTGAACGTGGTTGCGACGAATATGTGCCAATTCATGTGCGATGACAAACTCAACTTCTTTCGTCTGTCCAGTACGTGTCAATTCCACGACATCAGAATATAAGATGACCATATTCTTTTGGAAGAATCGCGTGGCGAAAGCATTTAACACACCACCGGCTTGTAAGATATACACATCCGGCAACAACCGAATCCCCATCTCAGCCCCGACGCGTTGAACCAGCTCATGAAGCTCTGTGAACTGACGAGGCGTCACCTTGACACCGTTCGTCCGAATATATCCGATTTGAATCCAGTGCGTAAACATTGAAAGTGCTACGATTGTCCCGATGATCCACAAGAAAAGACCGAACGATGCAATCGTCAGTACGATTCCTAAAATCAAGACGAGTACGCTTGCTGCGACTAATAATGAGAAGTATAAATTTTCTCGTTTATGTACCAAGTTTGAATGATTCATCTAAATTCCCCTTCTTTTTCCAAAATACATGTTTAATTATACCGTTCCTTCCAGAAGAAACAACGAAAAAAATAGAAACTGACGGATTCGTCAGTTTCTAGCGGATGGTCACTTGATAGAGTTTGTCGTCTTGTGATTGTGGATTGCCTCGTCCGTCCGTATTGTTCGAAATAAAATACAACGTATCGTCGTCCAACCACACATCCCGAATGCGTCCGACCCCTTCGACAATTGTCGTGACTTGCTTCGTTTCACGATCGATGGCAACGAGCCGCTCGTTCCGTAGTGTCGCCATGTAAACGTACCGTTCATCGGTCGCAATACCAGACGGTGCCCAAGACGTCTCACCGACTTCGAACCATGGCGTGACCAGACCTTCTCGTTCCTCATTCGCCTCAATGAGTGGCCATCCATAATTGTTTCCTTCTTCAATCACGTTGACCTCGTCATGTCCACTCGCCCCATGCTCACTCGCATAAAGCGTATCATCCATCCGGCTGAGTCCTTGAGGATTCCGATGACCTAGCGAGTAAACCCAGTCGGTCGGTTCCCCTTCACCCGATAATGGAATTCGTAAAACCTTCCCTGCCAAAGAGGATTCGTCTTGTGCAAGTTCTGGCACGAGCGCATCGCCCGTTGTTACCCAAAGATACGCTCCATCGACTAATAGACGTCCGCCGTTATGGAAACGTGCCCCTGGTATCTCGTCAATCAAGACGCCCGTTTCCTCGAAACGTTCCCCGTCCCACGTCAACTCCACGACCCGGTTCTTGACGTCTCTTCCCGATGAGCCGTACGTATGATATGCGTAAAGGATCCCGCTCGACTCAAAATCGTCGCTCAGCGCGATGCCAAGGAGTCCTCCTTCACCAATCTCAAATACGTCTTCGTCCAAGTTCACGGCAGATTGCGTCACGCGACCGGAATCATCGATTACCGCGATGGTTCCCCCACGTTCCGAAACGAACCATTCGTCCGCACTTCGAGCGAGTGACCACGGGATCTCTAGATTTTCAGCGGTGGCGGTCACTTCCCCGATGTTCAGTTCCGTCTCTTCAGTGGTATTCGATTCTTCAGATATTGCCGACTCATCACGAGTCGATTCTTCAGCAGGTGGTGGCTCCGTACCCTCGTTCGTCGGTTCTGGCGTACATCCAATAAGAAACAATAGTGTCACAATCCCGATTTGACGTTTCATGTCGGTTCGCCTCCCTTTCCTTCATCATACCCTTGTTTTACGAGCGCTGTGAAGGTTCCGGTGGGCGGGCCGGCAAACGGGTTGCGATGATAAATGCAATCACGGCTGCAATCATCGCCCCGATGAAGATACTGTTTAGTCCGGTCGCAATAATCTGTTCACCTTGCAGACGGACAGAGGCGCTCAATGTCTCCGTCACACTTTGATTGAAGAAGTCTTCCAAAGACACTTGGGATAACGCACTACTTTCTTTAAAGTCGTTGAGCACGACGAAGTTAAAGACCGCTCCAAACACTGCCACACCGAGCGTTTGACCGACCGTACTTAAGAAGGAATTGGTCGCGGTCGCCGTTCCTCGTTGCTGATAGGAAACGACGGTTTGCAAGACGACGATAAACATCGGCTGCGACAATCCGAACCCTACCCCAATCAAAGCCACCGCACCATATACCCAGAAATCCGAGCTTGATTGAGATAAGAGTGTCAACGTGAACGTTCCGATGACGAGTAACCCCATACCAACCAACGCGCGACGTCTCGGGGAGGCCACACCGAGTGTCCGTCCCCCGATAATCGATGTGAATGTCCATGCAACAGACAACGGCATCAACATGAATCCAGCCTCGGTTGCTGTTTTTCCTAACACGGCTTGCGCCCAAATTGGGATGTAAGCTGACATTGAAACGAGCACCCAAGCTGCAAAAAAGACAGAGCCGTTGATGGCCGCAATCGTCGGTTGCTTGAGCAAATCAAACGGCAATAAAGGAGAGGTTGCTCTTCTTTCCGATAGGAAGAATCCCCCTAACAAAACAAGACTAATTACGCCACTCCCGACGATGGTCGTCGTCCATTCATTCGTTTCACTGAACGTGATCAAGGCGTATAAAAACGCGGTCGTTCCTCCAGCGAACAAGAGAGCACCTTTCAAATCAATCCGCTCGCTCGTTTCAGCGACGGTTTCTTTATAAAAGACGATAATCATGATGAATGAGAGTAACGCAAATGGCACGTTTAATAAGAATACGTAACGCCAAGACAACGTTTCGACCAAAAATCCACCGATGACGGGGCCAAGCACACCCGATACACCCCATACGGCACTCAAAATCCCTTGAATTTTCCCACGCTCTTCGTATTTATATAAATCTCCAATAATCGTCATCGAAATCGGAAGCACGGCTCCGGCCCCGAGACCTTGCAGCGCCCGAAAGACAATGAGTTGTTCCATCGATGTCGCTAACCCACATAACAATGAAGACACGGTGAACAACCCGATTCCAAACAACAGGACGCGCTTTCGCCCGAATAAGTCTGCCACTTTTCCATAAATCGGTGTCGAAACCGCTGTAAAAAGTAAGAAAGCGGCAAATACCCAGCTGACGAGCGTCGCTCCGTTCAACTCACTGGCGATGACCGGTGTCGCAACCGATACGACCGTCCCTTCAATCGCCGCTAAAAAGGTTGCCAGTAAGAGGGCAACCGTCACATTTTTTCTCATTCATTCCATCTCCCCAAAAAAATAGTGGCGTCGGAAGGTTCCGAGCACCACTTCAACTGTCTATTATTTTGTGCGAGCCGCGTCCATTTGACAAGTGTCATCTTTCGATTCGAAAAAGAATTCTCTTAGTCGTTCATATGCGGCTTGTTCATCTTGGACATATACCTTCCCACAAACAGCGCCCGCTCGCATCATCCAGACCTCATCTGCCAACATGGCGGCGACGTCAAGTTGATGCGTTGAAAACACGATGGTCGCCCCCCGTTTGGCCTCTTGTCGCAATAGGTCGCTGAGCATTTGCATCCATAGCGGATCGAGTCCGTTCGTCGGTTCATCCAACAACAAGATGGCCGGTTCGCTTACAAGAGCTTGAGACAACAAGAGACGTTGCCGCATCCCTTTTGAGAGTTCGGAGACGCGCTTTCGTTTATGCTCGTACAGACCGACTCGTTTTAAAATATCCAGAGTCGGATGTGCTCTTTGCAAGGTAGCGTAGTAGATGAATGTCTCCTCAACTGTCCATGCCTCATCAAAATAGAAATCATCCGGCATATAGCCAAAACTCTCATTATATTTCGCACGTTGTTTAATCGTATAACCATTCAATTGAATGGTGCCGGTACTCGGTTTGATGGTGCCGTTCATCAGGTTCAATAGCGTCGATTTTCCGGCACCATTGCTTCCGCACAGCGCCACGATTTTCCCTGAGATGATGTCTTCACGAATGGGATGGAGCGACCACGTATCGCCATATTTTTTTCCTACGTCTATACAGTGGATCATGATGTTTTCCTCCAAACGACTTTCGAAGCAAGCCATAACAAGAAACCACTTGCCGTAAGCAAGCTCAACCAGACTCCAGCATATCCAATCGGTCGATGCATCCAATTCAACAGATGGAGATAGACATCCCCAAACACATCTGAAGAGGATACAATCGTACTGGCCCATACACGCATCAAATCAAATCCATTCAGAAACAGCGCCACAATCATGCCGTTCACTTGCATACCGTAAGGAAGCCAGGAAACGATGGTCACGAGAAGCGTTGGCCAAAGCAACACGAGGATTGTCCATGTGAGGAAGGCCAGTAACATCGCTCGAATCCGCTTGCGCGCGATTAGTCCAAGCAAGGTTCCGAGCGCTGTCGCGTAGATTGTTAATCCAATCGCGTAGGAAAACAAAATCATCCAAGTCTTACCTGATTGTCCGACAACGAGCGAAGCAATGAGGAAAGCCAACAGCAGAATAAGTCCTTGTGTCACGAGAAATGAACTGAATCGGACAAAAATCAACTTCCATTTAGGATAGGTAAATGTTGAGAGGAGATTCAATCGCTTCGATTCCTGTTCCTGTCCCCAATGAAGCGCTGTCGTCAATAAGATGAAAAGAGGAAGTAACAGACCGAGCACCGTGATGAGCGTTGCACTTACGTTTGTATAGTCCGCAGCAACAGGTAGTGCTTGTCCGAGTCCTCCGAGTAGAACGAGCGTGAGAATCCATATAACTAAAAATATATAGTTCTCACGCTGTCTCAGACTGCGCGCCCATTCCATACGCCACAGTGACATCGATTATTGCCCTTCTTCTTCTTCTGTATCCATGTCCATTTCGCTATCTTGATCCATTTGATCCATTGAGCCCTCGCCATCCATCTTCATGTGCATCTCACCGCGCTCCCACGAATGGTCTTTCAATTGTTCGAAGTCCATCATTTCTCCACCATTCTCTTCGATATAGGCTTCAGCATCAGCCTCTTTCGCGAACGAGAGAATATTGTACGCCATTGGTGTTTTCGACTCTTTGTCGTACACGAACATCGCTTCGTCTAATTCGACCCAATCTTTCGTATTGAAATCTTTCACGTACATCGCAGCAATATCTTCTTCTTTTTGTTCAGGATACCAATCACGCATGAGACAACCGATGTCATCAAACGCATATCCCTTTTCGTTTTCCATGATGGCTTCCGCTGCGAACTGCTTATCCATGATTTTCATTTTACACACTTCGCACTCTGTTTCGCCCCATTTGATTTCAAACGGTTCTGCCGATGCACTCGAACATGCCCCGAGTGCCAATGATAGTCCTGCGATAGATAATAATCCTGCTACTTGTTTATACGATTTCATGTCGTTTCCTCCCAAATATCCAAATGATGATAAGTAACATGATACTCCCTAAATTCCAAATCGAACCGTTCCACTCCCACCTTGCTGTATAGGTTTGCGGTGAAAGGTCCGTCAACGATACATCGTTCGGACTTCTCAGAATGTTTTCTAATAGGAGAAGTCCCGGGGACCCGTATAATAATTCTAGCGCTTCATATGAATCGGTTAATAAGAACAAATACGGTTCGGTTTGAAATGGGATTTCGCTATACCCGTCACGATCTAGGTCCAACGTCGTCCCACCCCAGACATTTCCTTGTACAACGTTGTCATGCGACTCGACCATCGTCACCGGTTCACGATTTCCTAACAGGTTATTTTGAAGAATCATCATCCCCGTTGCTTGCTTGAATTGAAAGCCGATATCGTTGCCGTTAATCGTATTCCGTTCAAGAATCGTTCCTGCCGACTGCTCCGCGAACAAGCCGATATGATTTCCAGATATATTCGTCATCTCGATGGTCGTGTCGATTGCCTCATAGAGCATCAGCCCCGTCGCCGTTCCACCGAACTGGTCGTGTACATTCCCATTTTTAAAGACGACTCGATTCGTTCCCATAATCATCGCACCGGTCAAATTATGATGGAGTTCGGGCACCGAAATCACCACGTCAGTCGGAAACATCAAGTGAATGCCGTAGCGTGAATGCGAAACGACCGGTCGAACAATCGTATGCTGAGATCCATTCTCTATGTATATCCCATCTCGCACGTCCTTCACTACAACACCTTGCAGTTCGGTCGCTTCACTATTGAGGATTACCATCCCATCTGCCTGTCCATTCCCATCAATGGCCATTCGTGTGACACGAACCCCGTAACTATCCTCAATCGAAATTCCTGTTCCCGCAGACTCAATCGACACATCAAGCAGTTGATGTCCGAGACCAGATACTTGGATGGCTGGTACATCGTCGTTCTCACATTGTTGTACTGATACACGTTCGAGAACAGCACCGGTTCCACGCATGATAAATGCGGGCTGGCCACAACTCGTATATGTTTTTCCGCCTCCATCCACATGCTCATTCGACTCAATGACGATAGGTTCAGTCAACGGAATCGAGTGTTCTGCCGCCTCTACCTGTGTTGCCCAACACAAAAATAGGATACAACTCAATATTCGTTTCATGCCCCCTCCTTCTCATAAGCGCTTACAACATCCATTCTACTGAAACCCCCACCGGTATGTGTGTGGTTTATATGGGATTCCTGTGACAATTTCTTCATAAAAAAAACACAGACGGTGAAGGGGTCGTTTCACCGTCTGTGCCATGCTTATTTCACTTTGTCTTGCCATACTTTCGTGAAGTCCTGAAGCATCTCTTCACCTGTTTTTTGTCCACCGACATATGCCTGCATGAGGGCACCATATTCGTTCACTGCACCATCCGGATACTTAAACCAGTTCCAAGAGATGGTCTTCCCTTCATTCGAATATGCCAAAATATCGTCTGCGAGTGGTCCAAGGTCGTTGGCTTCAATCGACTTGAAGGCAGGGATGAACTTGAACTTGTTGACCATGTAGTCTTTTCCTGTATCCGACGTCGCCATCCACTCTAAGAAGTCTTTCGCTTCTTCTTTATACTTCGAGTTTTTGTTGACGACCCAGTTGTTCGGGACGCCGACTGGAAGTCGGTCCATCTTCTCCGCATCGTCATTGATTGGGATCGGGACGAAGCCCATCTCCATATCTGGATTTACGTCGAGGATCATTTGCTGTGCCCAGTTCCCTTGTTGGAGCATTGCCGTCTCTCCTTGGGCGAACTGTGTGACTTGAGTATTGTAGTCCGTCGTCAACGGATTTTTGTTTCCGTATTTAATCGTCAAATCAAACAATTTCAAAAACTCTTGGAACTGCTCATTGTCTTCAAACTTCGCTTTATTCTCGTTGAGCGCTTGAATAAATGCATCTGGGTCGTCTTGTTGCGCCATCGGAATGTTCAACAAGTGGATTCCTAAAATCCAGAACTCTGCATAACCGACAGAGAACGGTGTGATTCCCGCTTGCTCAAGTTTCTCAGCAGCATCTGTCAGTTCAGAGAGTGTTTTCGGTAACTCTTTGATCCCTGCTTTTTCAAATAGTTCTTTATTATAGATGAATCCGTAACCTTCGAGGTTCATTGGCATTCCGTACAGTTTACCGTCCATCGTCATCGGCTCTTTGGCGACTTCTGTCAAATCTCCGACCCACTTCTCGCTTGAGAGGTCCTCGAGTTTATCCTTCCATGTCTGTGCTTCCGTGAATCCACCGTTGTTGAAGATATCCGGTTCATTGCCTGAAGCGAATTGTGATTTGAGGGCCGCACCGTAGTCTGCTCCACCACCGACGGTTTGAACCGTGACTTTCACACCCGTCTCCTCTTCATACTCTTTTGCCATCGCTTCAAGGTCTTTCGCAATCTCCGCTTTGAATTGGAAGACGTTTAACGTGACGTCTTTTTTGTCGCCGCTATCTGCATTTCCTTCAGAAGAACCTTCGTCCGTGAGTGATCCGCCGCCGCAAGCCGCGAGTGATAAGACCATTCCAGCCGTCATGACCGCTGTAGACAATTTCCACTTCCGTTTCATCTCATTTCCTCCCTTAACCTTATCCATCTTTACAAACTCAACTTTAAATGAAAACGCTTCCACGATGTAGGTGTCAAAATTGACGGATAGGGTGGAAAATGTTGCACAGAAAAACAGGACTCTTTTTTCGAGTCCTGTTCCGTGTTTCTTCTTATTATATTACAACAAGCTGATGCCAGCTTCTTCGCACGATTGAATGACTTCTTGCGGCCAGACCGATGTTTGCACTTCTCCGATATGACGCGCGCGCAACAGATACATCGCGACACGTGATTGGCCGATCCCGCCCCCGATTGTAAGAGGGAGCGTTCCTTCGAGCACGCCTTGATGGAATGGATACGCACGCTTCTCTTCCGCATCTGCTTTCTTCAGTTGCGCATCAAGTGCCACTTCGTCGACACGAATGCCCATCGATGACAGTTCAAATGCTGACTCGAGCTCAGGGTGCCACACGAGAATGTCTCCGTTGAGCGACCAATCATCATAGTCCGCCGCTCGTCCATCGTGTTTCATACCCGAAGCGAGAAGATCTCCGATTTGTGAGATGAAGACCGCACCGTACTCTTTACAGATGGCCGTTTCACGTTCTTTCGGTGTCATGGTCGGATACGTATCCTCCAACTCCTGACTCGTGATGAAATGAATCATTTCCGGAAGAATCGCTTCAACACCGTACGCTTTCTCTACTTCCGCTTCTGTTTCACGGAGCGCAGCGTAAATGGACTCCACCGTCGCTTTCAAATATTCCATCGTCCGTTCTTCTCGAGCAATCACTTGTTCCCAGTCCCACTGGTCGACGAATAAAGAATGTGTCGCGTCGAGTTCTTCGTCGCGTCGAATGGCACGCATCTGAGTGTACAATCCTTCACCGACACCGAATCCGTAACGACCGAGCGCTTCACGTTTCCATTTCGCGAGTGACTGAACGATTTCAAGTTCATGTCCCGGATACATCGTATCAAACTGAATGATACGCTCCACACCGTTCAAGTGATCGTTGACCCCACTCGCCGATTCGACGAATAGTGGTGCTTGTACTTGAATCAGTCCGAGTTCACGTGAGACTTTCTCCTCAAAGAGTGCCTTTACTGCTGCGATTGTCTGCTGTCTTTCCTTCATCGTGCTTGTTGCTGTTGTCATTTTCCGTTTCCTCCAATTGTGGAATATTTGAAAATGAAGCCATGAAAAAAAGCCCTCCATTCCCATCGAACATGGGACGGAAGACTTCGGTTCCGCGGTGCCACCCAAATTAGTAGACGAATCTACTCACTTTTTCGAGACAATCATCTCGTAACTCCGATAACGGGGAGCGGTCCGGCTACGTCTACTGGCAAAGCGTTCGGGTAGCGACTCCAGGAAGTTTTTCGACGAAGGGTTAAGACCGGGCTCACACCACCCCCGGATCGCTTGACTCACTACCTTCGTGTACTCGTCCTTTCGACGTCGTTCACAATTGAATTGAGTTCATTATTATAAATATTCAGACTAATGTCAACGATTTTTTTCAAAAAAAATTAATCCTCCGTGTAGCGAACGGAGGATTCCCTTGGGAGGGTTATTTAATCGAACCACTTGTGATCCCTTTGATGATATGCTTTTGCATGCCGAAGAAAAAGACCAGAAGGGGAACGATTCCTAACACTAAACCTGCTAATGCCAAATCCCATTGTTTCGTGTACTGTCCAAAGAAATAGAATGTCGCGAGCGGGATGGTCCGTAACTCGACATCACGAAGAACGAGCGATGGTAATAAGAAGTCATTCCAAATCCATAGACTGTTCAAGATGACGATTGTCACCGTGATTGGCTTAAGAAGTGGAAAGACGATGCGCCAGAAGACACCCCATGTCGAGCAACCGTCGATGATGGCGGCTTCTTCAATCTCCTCAGGAATCGACTTCATGAATCCGTGATAGAGGAACACCGAGATGCCAGACCCAAACCCTAGATACATGACGATCAGGCCCCAATGACTATTCAACAGCCCGAGGATACTCGAAACTTTCACGAGCGGAATCATGATGGACTGGAACGGAATGACCATCGCTGCCACGAACATGAAAAAGATCATTGTAGAAATCCAATGTTTCGTCCGAACGAGTTTCCATGCCGCCATCGAGGTGAAGATGACAATGACCGCATTCGCTCCGACCGTGATGAGAAGGGAGTTCAAAAAGACACGTCCATAATTCATCGCTTCCCACGCCTCTGTATAGTTTGAGGTCAACCACTCGTTCGGTAAGGCGGACGTATTCGTAAAGATTTCAGCCATCGATTTGAACGAGTTGGCGACGACGTAATAGAACGGGACCAAATAGAGCAGTCCGAGCAAGATGGCGACGAGCTCAATAATTCCAAGGTTCCAAGAATACGTTCCCGGGCGAAGTGGACGCTGCGGGATACGCTTCGGTGTCTTCTCTACGTTTCTCTCGACATGTTCCAATTTTTCCGTCGTCATGCTTCCACCTCCCGTTTTTTCGTCACGTACACTTGCGTCACCGTAATCGCAGCCACAACCAAGAAGAAGATGACCGCCTTCGCTGACCCGAGACCATAATTATTATTCACAAAAGACTCCGTATAGATATTTAAGGCTAACATTTCGGTCGATTTGAACGGTCCACCATTCGTGAGCGACAAGTTCGTATCAAACACTTTGAATGACCAAGAGATGGTCAGGAACAAACAGATGGTAATCGATGGCATAATCATCGGTAGAGTGATATGGCGGAGCATCTTAAGACGATTCGCCCCATCAATTCGTGCCGCCTCCATCAAATCAGTCGGCACGTTTTGTAGCGCCGCGATGTAGATGACCATGACATACCCGCCACCTTGCCAGATGGCGACAATCACGATTCCCCAAAATGCCGTTTGCGCATCACCGAGCCATGGTAATTCGAACAGGCTCCACCCCGTCAAAGCACCGATCGAGGCAAATCCTTTTACATAAATGAACTGCCAGATGAACCCAAGAATTAAGCCACCAATCAAGTTCGGCATGAAGAAAATTGTGCGTAGGAAGTTTCGCGTCTTAATGTTCATCGTCAATAATAGCGCCAATGAGAAACCAACGATATTCGTCAATAGGACAGACACAAGCGTATATTTCGTCGTAATCCAAAAAGAAGCGCGGAACTGCTCATCTTCAAAGAACAAGCGATGATAGTTATCCAATCCGACAAAGTTCAGTTCTCCGGTCACGCCGTTCCAATCAGTGAAACTGTAGTAAATGCCATTAAAAAATGGGATGAGTACGATTGCGACAAATGCCAGAAAAGCAGGTCCAACAAATGCTATAAAGCTCGCAGGTTTCTTCCAATTCCCTCTGCGTTTCGTCCGTTTAGTAGTCTCAGTCATGTGTATCGCCTCCACTATCACTGTATCGTGTCAAACTCCTAATGAAAACGGATACATTTGACGGAAAGGGTGGAAAATATTGAACGGAATGAATGAATTTGAAGGTGTGATGAGTTATGATAAAATCAATGATAATACGAACGGATTAAATATGATTTGCCTTGATTCATATTTTAATACGAAATTCACGAATGATTTTAAGAGAATAAAAAGATATCGTTCGATAAACGGAGGGACTTTTTGAAATGACAACGACGAAACCATTATCTGACCTTACGATTGCCCAACAAGCCAAAACCTTGCCGATTAAAGACATCGCAGCAAAAATCGGATTACACGAAGATGACCTGGATCTTTACGGAAAATACAAAGCGAAACTTTCTTACGATGTCCTCGAACGTGTGAAAACGAAGGAAGACGGAAAACTCGTTCTCGTCACCGCCATCAATCCGACACCAGCTGGCGAAGGAAAATCGACGGTGACAGTCGGGCTCGGACAAGCGTTGAACCAGTTGGATAAACAAGCAATCGTCTGTCTGCGCGAACCTTCACTCGGCCCGACGATGGGTCTAAAAGGTGGCGCTGCTGGTGGTGGCTTCAGTCAAGTTCTCCCGATGGAAGACATCAACCTCCACTTCACAGGTGATATGCATGCGATCACATCGGCCCATAATACGATCAGTGCCATGATCGACAATCACTTGCATCAAGGAAACGACCTTGGAATCGATGTCCGACATATCGTCTGGAAGCGCGTCCTTGACTTAAACGACCGCGCACTTCGTCATGTCACGGTCGGCCTTGGTGGTCCTGCTCACGGAGTCCCTCGTGAAGACGGATTTGATATTACCGTCGCTTCAGAAATCATGGCGATTCTCTGTTTGGCCGATTCATTGGACGACCTAGAAGAACGCATCAAGCGAATCGTAGTCGCCTATGACCATCAAAAAGAACCAATCACGGCAGAACAAATCGGGGCGGCCGGGGCGGCGACGTTACTGTTGAAGGAAGCCTTTAAACCGAACCTCGTCCAAACGCTCGAACAGACGCCTGCACTCGTCCACGGCGGACCGTTCGCAAACATCGCGCACGGATGCAACTCACTGATTGCAACGAAGACTGCATTAAAGCTTGGGGAGTATGTGGTGACGGAAGCTGGGTTCGGTGCCGATCTCGGAGCAGAAAAGTTCTGTCATATCAAATCTCGAGTCGGTGATTTGAATCCGGATGCGGTCGTACTCGTCGCAACCGTTCGCGCTTTAAAAATGCACGGTGGCGTTTCGAAAGATCAGCTTCATATTGAGAATGTCGGTGCAGTCGGAGAAGGATTGAAATTACTCGCCAAACATATCGATACGATGAAAAAACTCGGACTGCCTACGGTCGTCGCATTGAACCGTTTCAATTCAGATATAGAAGAGGAACTTGCAACCGTTCTTGATTGGTGTGCGGCACACGGTATTCGTGCTTCGCTCAGCGAAGTATGGGCAAACGGCGGACTTGGTGGTCGACAGTTAGCCGAAGCGGTCATTGACGCCGTCGAGTCGAACGAAAGCAAACTGACGCCTCTATATGAGTTGACCGATTCGATTGAACAAAAGATTAAAACTATTGCGAGAGAAGTATACGGTGCTGCAGACGTCGTGTTCACCGCCAAAGCACAAAAGCAAATGAAAGATGTACAGGCGAACGGCTGGTCGGACCTTCCCATTTGTATGGCGAAGACACCGTTCTCCCTCTCAGACGACCCTTCAAAATTCGGTTATCAACAAGGATTCACCATCACCGTTCGCGAATTAAAACCTTCAGTGGGAGCAGGATTCCTCGTCGCCTTAACAGGCAACGTGTTAACGATGCCAGGGTTACCGAAACATCCAGCGGCTCTCAATATGGGGATTGACGAATCTGGAAAAGCAATCGGCCTTTTCTAATAGGAGGATGACACATGATCGTATCGCAGTTGACGTATCCTGACGGGTATCAAACAGAAGTCATGCACGTTCAGGCAGAGCAATCGATTGGAAAAATATTCATGTTTCACGGGATGCTCGAACATCATGAAAGATATATTGAGTTTGCACAGTTTATGGCAGATAATGGCTATGACGTATTTGTGTGTGACTTGCGTGGTGCAGGTACAAGCGCTCATGATCAACAGTCTTATGGACACCTTGCTCCTGGCGATGGCTTTCAGCAACTTGTCGAGGATGCTCAATATCTAATCGACCGTTACGAGGATGGGCGCCCTACTTATGTGTTAGGCCACAGTTTCGGTTCCCTGCTTGCTCGTCGACTCGGTCAAATCATGGGGCATGCCTTGGCTGGATTGATTGTCGTCGCCCCGCCCCCACATCCTGGGGTCGCAGGTGAAGTGGGGCATCGTTTAATCGCTACCGTCATGAAACGGAAAGGTGCCACCCATCAATCACGTTTCTTTGAACGCCTCTTGTTCGGACGTTACAACCTTAAGTTTTTACCTGCTCGAACGGATAGTGACTGGCTCTCAAGTGTTCCAGACGAAGTCGACTCCTATCTCGCCGACCCAAACTGTGGCGGTCTGCCTTCCCTCGGTTTTTTACATGAAGTGACACGTGCTTCCTTAGATGTCACCACGGCTGCACGGATTCATGAACATCCGAAGTCCCTTCCAGTTCTGTTCGTTGCCGGAGTGGACGATCCTGTCACGCATGATGGTGAAGGATTGAACGGAATCATTAAGAAGTATCGAAATGCGGATGTCGAACTCGCAGTCGTCACATACGACAATGCCCGACATGAAATTCTTCGCGAAACGCACCGTGAACAAGTGTGGTCAGATATTCTTACCTGGATGAAGCAAAATAGAATCCATTAGTTTACTCAATCCCCTTTTATAAGGGGATTTTTCATTTACCTGATTTTAGAAAAAATATTTTAAGCATTTACCTTTTTTGAAATTCTGCTTCTTCTTTCCAATTTTTAAGTACGTTATACTTAGACCGCAATCACTTTTAATCACGTTTTTTCATCCGAAAGGGGTAACATATTGAAATCGACACTCTCACGATTGGGGGTTGCCACCATCGTCTCAGGTACGATTCTGAGCACCCTTGCGCCTCTCCAATCATACGCAGCAACATCCGAAGGAACAGTCAACACACCCATTTTAAATGTACGATCTGATTCATCGACATCGTCTTCAATCGTTGGCAAGTTAACAGAAGGAACGACGGTAGACGTATACGCCGTCAACGATGAATGGGCACAAATCAACTTCGAAGGTCAAAAACGATACGTTTCTTCTACGTATTTGACGATCGGCTCATCTATGACAACAGCGTCTACTTCATCTTCTTCGTTATATGTGGCTGAAATGAACGTCAATCTTCGTTCTTCGATGTCGACGTCTGCTTCCATCGAAACGGTCATTCCAAAAGGATCACTCGTAACACATGTCTCAACACATGGTGCTACAGGATCTTGGTATAAAGTACAATTTGGTACATATACAGGATATGTGGCGGCACGATACTTTACCGAAACGAGCCCTACATTTTACGCGTCTACGACAGCCGTTCTATATGACAAGACAGGTACTGGCGCATCAAAAATCGCTACGATTCCGGAAGGTGCGAAAGTCACATACTTAGAATCTTTAGGAGCGACGGGATCTTGGTACAAAATCGAATGCGGTTCACTCGTCGGTTATGCACCGGCACGTAACTTTACACCGACTCCGCTTGCTCCAGAAGCAGTCACGACATATTACGCAGTGAAGAATGTCGCGCTCTACAATGGTACAGGAACTGGTGCATCAAAAATTGCAACAATCCCACTCGGAGCAGAAGTGAAGCGTGTATACGTGAACGGATTGAGTTCATCTTGGTATAAGGTGCAATACGGGGACACGGTCGGCTATGCGGCCGCGCGTAACTTCTCGACATCAAAACCTGAAGCCGTCGTCAAAACAACCTATTATGCCGTTCGAGACCTCGTGTTATATGAGTCATCCGCTTCCGGAGCGGCTCGTCTTCGCACGATTCAAGAAGGGACAAAAGTCGTCCAAGTATCGGATGCCAACTTATCGGACTCTTGGTTCAAAATTGAATATGATGGAGTCACCGGCTTCGCTGCCGCTCGTCATTTTTCAACGAAGGCACCTGAAGAAGTGACGATCACACCATACTTTGCGATTCGAAATGTTGCGATGTATAGTTCGTCTGCAGCCGGAGCGACAAAGGTTGCGACAATTCCGTTCGGTGCAAAAGTGGAACAAATCTCGCAAAGCGGCCTTTCTAGTTCATGGTTCAAGATTCGTTATGACGGAAAAACAGGATATGCGGGATCTAGTCACTTCTCATTGAAAGATCCAGAGGTCGTGGTGAAAACAGATTATTATACAACGCGTGACGTCGTTTTATACAACCGCTCGGATGCAGAAAAAGTGAAGATTGCAATCATTCCGTTCGGTACGAAAGTTCAGCAAGTGTCGGAGCCTGGTCTCACGGAGCGATTCTTTAAAATCGAATACGGTCCGATCACAGGTTATGCGACGGCGGACTACTTCTCGAAAACAGCACCGTCAGACGAACAATATGAAGAAGAACGCCAAGTTCGCATCTATGTAAACGGGAACGAGCCCCTCAACGTTCGTTCTACGCCTGATTCATCATCAACGACTAATAAAGTCGGAACGTTAAGTACGGGAACGATTGTCAACATCAAACCGATTGTCGGTTCGAAATGGGCACTTCTTACGAGTGGGACGTATAGCGGTAACTACATTCATACCGATTACGTCGTACCGGTCACAACGACCCCACCTGCGACAGGCATCACGAAAAAAGTCTCGTATACGAGTTATCCGATGACAGCTCGTCAGATGGCAGACCGTCAAGTGGCTCAATTCGCCCAAACGGATGCCCATCGATACGAAGAAGCTTACTTACCTCGTGCTTGGGTCAGTGTCAACGGGTCGACAGGAAAGATTGTAAAATCGGAGATGACTGTTGTATCAGGGTTAGGAACCGCTTTGAAGATGACAGCCTCTTCAAGCTCATCCTCGCTCGTGACCATTCCATTTGGTGCGTCGATTCAATACGTTGACCGTTATACGTCCGGGTCAACCGTTTGGTATAAAGTAAAATACGGCACGATGACCGGTTACGTGACACCGAGTTCAGTCGTCGGAACCGCCAACATTTTAAGCCGTCCAATTTTAACATCTCATGCGTACGGTCAAATCAATACTGGTGAAACCGTTACGATTACAGGTCAATCCGGCACATATTATACGATTTCGTATAAACGACCGGCCGGACACAATATCCGAGTCTTTGATAACACTTGGCGTCGTGCATCAGTTGATGATCTTCTTCCATACGTCGATCCTAGCCAGATTGATGCAAACTCTCGATCATTCTATCAATTCTTAGATTTATCGAAGAGCGCTGGGACAACTGCGACAACATTGAACAAGGTCCTCACATCAAAAGGAACGCTCAGCGGACAAGGTCAGGCATTCGTTGATGCGGCTAGTATGTATGGCGTGAACGAAGTGTATCTTCTCTCGCATGCCATCCTTGAAACTGGTCATGGTACATCCCTTCTCGCAAAAGGAGTTCCTGTCGATAAAGATGGGAATGCTTTGATCAACTCGAGTGGGAATCGGATTTATCCGGAACGTCCTGTTGCGGCAACCGTCTATAATATGTACGGTATTCAAGCAACAGATAGCAACCCTCTTGGAAACGGCGCTAAATACGCCTTCCAACAAAAGTGGTTCTCTCCTAAAGAAGCGATTATCGGAGGAGCCTACTGGATCGGGGCTAGCTATATCAATCACCCGACATACAAACAAAATACACTGTATAAGATGCGCTTCAATCCTTCTTCACCTGGAACGCACCAATATGCAACGGATATCGGATGGGCCGCAAAACAAACGACAAGCATCTATAATATCTATCAATCACTTGATGCTTACACACTCAACTTCGATGTACCAAAATATCAGTAACAAAAGGAGACACGCGCCTCGTTGGCGTCGTGTCTCTTTTTATGTCCACTCGATCGAATCGATGATCGATTCAATCTCCATCTTTTCATTGGTCACTTGATCGGCTACATAAGTTAAGAATAAAAGCCGTTTCCCGTCGGTCAAGGACCATACATCTAAATGCATCCCGTCTTCAATCCCACTCGCGTAGGCCGTTGTCATATCACTCGCTTCAGTCGTGATACTCGGAGCAACCTTCACATCAATCGGGAATTCGCCTAAGAACGTATTCAATTCGCTCATTGCGGATTGTTTTGGTTCTTGCGAATCTTCTGATTCATAGATTGAGATTTGGAGCGTCCCTTGTGCATCCGCTTCCGTCGAGTAAAAACTCACATAGTCTTCCTCTTCGCTGTATTCATAATGTTCCGGATACGTCAGGCGGAACCACCCATCAATTTCGTACTCTTTCATGCTGTTTTCTCCTTTACTTGCTTGAATGCCAGCCCTGTGACCATTTTAGCTTGAAGCGCGTACTTCAAGCGTTCGGTCACGTAAAGACGTTGGCTATTTATGTCTTGGGCGATCATATGTCCAAATAAGTTCATGCGGACAGTTTGATTGGATAGGAAATAGAGTCGATCCGCACTCAGCGGACGATATTCGTTCGAATGCTCAAGGTATTCGATTTCAAAGCGGCGGAGGACGTTCAGGGCACAGTAACGATCGGTTTTCCCGGTACTCGTATGAAGCTCGACACGAACGAGCTGAACGTCATACGGACAGACATTCATGAAGATCGGTCCCACCCGCTCATGGATCAAGAGGATACCCATATCGGTCTCAATTAAATCTGGCAGGGCTCCTTCATCTTGCGAGATGCTCAGCACGACGTACGGTCGGTTTGTCGGTGCAAGCAATTCCCCTTTGTAAAATCGAAATCGTTGAATTCCTGTTAGAACCCGGGCACGCCAAGCAATCCCTCGAGCCTCGGCTTCCATCCGATACAACCTCTCTCCACTCACGCTTACTCCCCCTTCACTTGTTTGAGCGCATCGACGAACGTTTCCCATTCTAGGTTGTCACAAACAACCTTATTTTCCAATCCCCATTCTTCATCGATTGTCAAACGTACTTCGTTCGATTGTGCGTGACGGGTGACTCGAAGATCTCCTATTTGAATCATATTCGGATGAATCTCAAACGTCATACTTGGTAATCCGACCCACTTGATTCGATTCGTTCGTAACACAACTTGCCATTCTTGGTCATGGCGGATTGAAAACGTCCAACTTCGGAGAGACACCGTCGTGTCCGTTTGTTTCGATTGTTTCAACATTCGAAACCCTTCACCCATCAGTCGTAAATATGATTTTCGCTCACTCATATTTCATTTCTCCCCTTTTTTCTATTATCTGTGTTGTGAATAGGATTCTGCAACCTAAAAAGTTTTTTTAAAAAAGGGTTTGCAAATTCCATCGTATATGCTATTATATCAAAGTAACGTTAAGAGTTCATACGTTTCGCGGGTGTAGTTTAATGGTAAAACCTCAGCCTTCCAAGCTGATGACGAGGGTTCGATTCCCTTCACCCGCTCCATATTTTTTCTTTCATGCGGGTGTAGTTTAATGGTAAAACCTCAGCCTTCCAAGCTGATGACGAGAGTTCGATTCTCTTCACCCGCTCCAATATCGACATATACGCGAGAGGATCTCGCACACATACACTGCACGGTTGAGACCTTGCAAAAGCAGAAAGTCACACGACTTTCTGCTTTTTTGTTGTTCCGTCTATTGTTTTGGGGAAAAGAGTGATTGAATCCATACAGACAAGGAGGAACTACATTGATTCAAGCGAAGCTGCAATCTTTTACCGTATACGAAAGCGCGTTGATGCGAACGACATCGACCCTCATCGATACACCAGATGCCCTTTTGTTGATTGACCCGACCTGGCTCCCGGAAGAAATTGCGACAATCCGTCGTGACATCGAATTACACCGTCGGAATCGGCCGCTTTATGTCATCTTCACACATCATCATTTTGACCACATCATCGGAGCTTACGGCTTTGCAGATGCCACCACGATTGCCTCACAGGCTTTCGTCGATGCCGACTCATCTGACCAATTAAATGAGATTCGCAAGTTTTATGAACAATATTATATTGATCACCCGATTCAAAAACCGGACATCGACCTGGTCATCCAACCCGATCAAACGCTTTTAATCGGTTCAGTGCCCGTGACCTTCCTCTCTACACCGGGCCATGACGCGACACATATGTCGGTTCTCATCGAATCCATGAATCTTCTCGTTTGTGGAGATTATGGGTCTAATGTCGAGCCACCGTTTATCGAACACGACCCAACCGCCTATCTTGATACGCTACAAACCATACAATCACTCATCTACGAACATGAGATTCGTTGGTTCGTACCAGGTCACGGTGACTTGTGCGACAACCGAAGTCACATGATTGAGCGATTGAGTGCGGCGGAAGAGTATATCTTGGCACTCCCTGAAGAACGCCACTGGTCTCCTGCATGGCCAAAGCACGCCTTTTTTGACCGTGTTCATGAACGGAATCGAAAGATGGTGGAACAAAAAGAGACCGATCGCCGGTCTCGACAACAAGATATATAAAAAAATCGCAACGTCTCCCCAAGACGTTGCGATTTCCCCCTATGTAGACCTATTTCTTTGTGACGCGTTCTGAGCGGACCGTGAACATACGGTCAACCCCATAGATCGTTACTCCCGTCAGAGCGAGTAACCCAATCATTGCAGAAGAAAACATGACCATCCCCCCATTGTTCACAGTTTCGTCATAATCACCCCGTGGTTTCATTATAAAAGACCATTTCAAAAAAAGAAAGCGTTTTCTTCAAACTTTCTTCACATTTCCCGCATTTAACCTCTATCGTTTTTTGATACAACGTCCCTATAGTGATTAGACAGACACGTGTAAAGATGTGTAGCTTTTGTGGAATTTGGGAATACATGATGTAAGGATAAAAAGAGACAGAAGCTGCTCGTCGAGGAGGAAGAGGTATGATTAAGTACGGTACATTGGTACGAATCGAGGGAAAATATGCCGTGTTGAGATGGAACAACGGCTCAAGTTTCATCCCTAGACGATTCCTACCATCCGAAGCACGTGTTGGTGATACAATCATTCGAGACAACCATCATTACTATCTTGAAGAAGATATGACCCCTAACTTTGACGCATTGATCAAGCAACACTATAAAAGCTGAACGGTCTGCCCTCTCTAACCGGGCAGTTCGTTCAGCTTTTTTTCGATTGAATCATTCTGAGATGTCGTCGATTTGTTGCTGAAGCCACGCCTCGTCTACCGGACCCGTTTTTTTCGCCATGATGATCCCTTTTGCATCTAGAACGTACGTCGTCGGTAATGCGACAACTCGATATTGTTGCTCGACAGCGGCCTCTTCATCTAGCAAAATCGGAAAATCAACGGGATACTCATCTAGGAATGCCTCCACGTCCTCTTTTCCTCGTCGCTCATTTTTGGTGACGTTCACACCAAGTACTGGGATGCCTGTCGCTTCTTCAAACGATACGAGTTCAGGAAACTCATCCCGGCACGGCGGACACCAAGAGGCCCAGAAGTTAATGACGACCGGCTGTCCTTGGAACTCAGAAAGGGTCAAATTCTCCTCATCTAACGTATTCAAAGTGAAGTCCGGGGCTTGTTGCCCCACTTCAAGTCCTCCTAATACCGATTCATTTTGGACGATCGGAACCGCTTCTTCTTTCTTTTGTGTCATCATATATTCCTCGTAGCCTTTATATGCGAGGCCAGCAATCAATAGAAGGATCAGCGTTCCAATACCAATTCTTTGTAAGCGCATCATTTACCCCTTGTTTGTTTTACTTAAGATTTCTACACTTAACTTATCATAAACCCGTAAAGGAGCGTATGGATTGTGCAACTTCAAAACGAGAAAATACAGATAACCTTAAAGGCACAAGGTGCTGAGATGACGAGTTGGAAAGTATCTGGAACTGAACTCTTATGGCAAGGGGACCCGACCTATTGGGGACGACAAGCCCCGATCCTCTTCCCGATTGTGGGTCGATTGCTCGATGATCAATATGTATATGAGGGAAACACCTATACGATGAGTCAACACGGATTCGCCCGGGACGCTATGTTCGAGGTCGAATCTTCTACTGCCACGTCGATCCGCTTCACATTGAATGATACATCGGAATCGCGTCAACACTATCCATTCCCATTCACGCTGACCGTGTCCTATCAACTTGTGGGCGAAGAAGTGATTGTGACGTATCGTGTCCATAACCCGGGCGAAACGACGTTACCGTTTAACATCGGTGGTCATCCTGCATTCAACATTCCGTTCGTGGGCGGGACATTTGAAGACTACGTGATCGATTTCGGCGAAATCCGCTCCCTCGATCGCTACTTGCTCGAGGGTCCTTATTTAACTAAATCAGGCGAGAATTCTCCCTCCTCTAAGCGTCTCGGGGCGTAGCCCGGCGTAGGTGGGAGATGAATCGCCCGGTCCTACAGTTTTCTCTCCCTATGACAGATGTTACGAACAAAAGTTCGTCATTCCGTCAGATTCTCCCTCCCCCTCCTCGGGTATCGGATGAGGAGGACACATCACGATCTTCTGAAAGGAGGAGGGACGGACATGCTGAAAGGCTACACATACAGGCTCCACTCGACGCCGGCACAGGCCGAGTTCCTGGTCCGGACGATCGCTGCGCCCGATTCATCTACAACAATGGATGGTTTCTGAGAAGATCGAAAACCCTCGCTTTCTTTGCCGATCCGAAGCGAAGGTCAAGAAGTCGCAGCGCGCGTTGTCACGAAAGAAGATCGGAAGCAAGAATCGTGAAAAAGCTAAGCTGATCTTAGCCAAGAAACACGAGAAAATCGCCAACCAACGCAAGGACTTCCTTCACAAGCTGTCGAGACGGATTGTTGACGAGAACCAAGTCATCGTCGTGGAGACATTGACATCGAAGGACATGATGAAGAACCACAAGGTAGCGAAGTCCATCGGGGATGTCAGTTGGTACGAGTTCGTCCGGCAACTCGAATACAAATCGAACTTCTATGGACGGACGCTCATCAAGGCAGACCCCTAGTACGCATCGACGCAGATCTGTTCCACTTGCGGAGTAAAGGGCGAGAAGAAAGCGATGGATGTCCGTGAATGGACGTGTGCTTGTGGCGCGCAACATGATCGAGATATCAATGCGAGCATCAACCTGTTGATGTTGGCAAACTAAAACGAATTCCTGCAGGGTGGGAACCACCCGACGAGCTTGGTAAATAATCGTGGCTAATAAAAGTACGATTTTCCCAAGAAGCTCCCCCTTCAATTTGCGAAGCAAATAAGTGGCGAGTAGTTCACCAGGCGCGTATCAACCACTCGGAGAGCGTCAGTATATCCCCCTCACTCGGTCATTATTCGAAGACGACGCACTCATTTTTGAGAAGATTGAATATGCCGCACTCCGACATCAGCCAACCGGCGCAGCCATCGTGATGGAAAGTCCCTCCTTCACGCATTTCGGCATCTGGTCTCCACCGCAGAAAGACGCCCCGTTCGTCTGTTTGGAACCTTGGTTCGGACATGCGGATTATAAAGGACATCGAAAAGATTTCCTACACAAAGAAGGGATTCAACTTCTTGCACCAAATGAGACGTTTGAAGCGAGTTATACATTATATGTGGAGAACTAAAAAAATCAATCCGACGTCTTGTCGGATTGATTTTTGGTTTAAAAGCGATCGTCTTGTTCGGCTTCATATTCTGACACTGGCTTTTTCATGATGAGCGCCAGAATGATATAAATGAGGAGTCCCGGACCACCGAGAAGAGCCATCGCCACAAATAGGACACGCATAATGGTGACGTCCACCCCGAGATAGTTTCCAAGCCCTGAACAAACACCGGCAATCACTTTATTGTTTGGGTCTTTATAAAGTTTCCGTTCCATGTCATCTTCTCCTCAACTCGTTATGATCGTTGTGGTCGACGTAATGTCGTTCTTCCTCCGTTCGCCACCTCTCCACGCCCTTCAAAGTCGAGCGCTTCATTAATCGGTGTGCTACCAGACTTGATTTCGATTCGACGACCGTACAGACCCCGGTTGTCGAGAGACGCTGCGATGACAGTTGCGACATCCGTTTCGGAAATCGTCGCACCATCCGCATCATTCAAGTCCTCTGATGCTTCGATTGAACCTTTACTCGGTTCATCGACAATGGTCACTGGGCAAATGATCGTATAGTTCAAACCGCTATGTTCGATATACTCGTCAGCGGCATTGTTAGCTGACAGAAAGTTGAAGAGTTCTTTCGGTGCAGCGTTCGGTTGATCGGCGCCATAGGCACTGAGTAAGACGACATGACGTACCCGTTCCTTCTTGGCAGCATCGATGGCATTCATCGCAACGTTTCGGTCAAGCAGTTCAATTTCAGTGCTCGAACCATCCGCGCCGGCAGTTGCCGCAATAATAACGGCATCTTGTCCACTTGTCGCCTCATGTACTTTCTTCTCGAGTTCTGTCTCGACATCAACCGTCAATACGTGTGCACCCATTTTCTCGTACTCTGCTTGTAGTTCAGGATAACGAATTAAAGCGGTCACTTGATGGGTTTTCGCCAGGCTTTTCAATACACGTTTCCCGATCTTTCCTGTTGCTCCAATGACTAAAACTTTCATTCAAATTTCCCTCCTCAAAAGAGTAGTTCATTTGATTAAAATTCCTCTTTCAAGTCAGAATCAAACCCTTTTCTTAAAATTATCTGACAGTACCCCAAACGGATAAATCAAGGGCGTCTTGAATCGCCTGCACGCTCTCTTCTAACGGTTCATAGTAATACACGTTATTGATATAAGCATCTTGACCCTCGACTTGCATCTTATTCACCTCAGGATTCGAGATCATCGTCAATCCGACAGATGCCATTTGCAAGACGTTCATCTCAAGTCCCATTTCTTCTTTCATGAAGCGGTACGTAGCCGGAATTTTTGTCCAACCTGAAGGACTCGCCAGCTTTTCAGCGACAGCTGTCATGACCTCCGTTTGACGATTCGAACGCGCTCCATCCGTATCCGATTTACGGTGTCTCGCATACGCCAAGGCCATGTCTCCATCCATTGCATAGGAAACACCTTCTGTATACTCATACGTCTGGTTGAACCCTTTCTCGCTAAACGAATGCGTCGCCGTGACATTCACCCCACCAATCAAATCAATCAATTCCATGAACGATTCGAACGTGATGACGACTTGTCCATCGACCGAGGCATCGGTCAGCCCTTCCACGGCACCAATCGTACACTCTGCGCCGCCGAACGCGAACGCATGCGTAATTTTGTCACCTTCCCGTTCAGGTTCACATGGAATCGCTGTATACGTATCACGTGGAATCGATACGTTCTGAACAGTCCCAGAACGTGGTACGAACTCCATCAACTGCAGGGAGTCTGTACGAGATCCTGACAACGATTCCCCTACCCGCGCATCGCTCCCCATAATGAGGAATGTGAATGGAGCAGTCGCAAAATATCCAACAATCAGTAGCATCGCAAGTAGGAAAAGGACAGCTTTCCCTTTCCATTTACGCTTTCGTTTCGTTGGTTGTTTAGACGCATGATCCGTTTCTCGTTTAGCGGGAGTAGATGGTTTCGATGGTCTCGTCGTCTGTCGGGATGTTGGACGAGATGATTTCCGTTTCGAAAATAATGAAACCCGGGGCAGTCGTTTCCGACTCGACTTTGCCGTCCCATTTTTCGTCCTTGGAGATTCTTTCGTTTGTTCATTTAAAAAGGGATGTTCTGATTGGCGCGTTACCCGTTCACGCTGTTGTTCAGATTGTGCATGTATAGAGGGCTCGTCCGCTTGACCATGGTCCACACGAGACGATTCGATTTCTTGTTGTTCTAATTCGCGCTTTCTACGTTCGACACGCGATAAATGTTGTTCATCTTTCATCATTATGATCCTCAACTTTATCAATTTTTCTCTATTATCCCGAACCAGCCATCATCTGACAACGTTTCTTACGAAAATCCGTCTTAAGCATGAGAGCGAATGGTTGTTTCAGATGAAAAGCGGGAAAGGAATGATAATTGGTTTCTGCCCAAATCGAGATTGCCTACGAAAAGTTTGACTGAAAGGAGGAGAGCTGATGCGCATCGGAAAGTTACGCGTATTGTTAGAGCAGTATGGCGAGGCGACGTTACGCGATTTGCTCGTCGAAATGTACCGTCATACTCCTAAAGATGTGATTGATGATCAAGATTTTGATTTTATGATCAGCCAATTCACGCGCTATAAAGAGAAAAAAAATTCTGAAGAGCGACATTCGCTCTCGCAAACCATCACCTTGGCTGAACGGTTTGTTGATTCTGCGTACGAACATTTGTACATTCGTCCGAATCAAGTCATGTCAGAACGCGACCAAAAAAATTGGTACATTCATGCTAAAAAAATCATTCGCGATTTAGCACATTACGCCGAGGAATACACAGAAGCACGTACGATGTATGAAGAAATGTTTTACCTCCTCTCTACATCAGCTGGCGAAGAACCGCTCTTCTCTACGAGTGACCCATTTCGTCTTTTAAAAATTTCACAAGTCACCATGCTCAAACAACTCATTCACTATTATCAGCTCGATGCCCCGATTGATACCGTTTGGATTGACCGCACCCTATACACCGCACTCCACGTGCCAAAAGATGTTGATTCTACACGAATCGATTTACTCTCAACGCTACCTATCGAACACAGTCATGCCAATACAAGAAAAATCCTCCACTCTCGTCTCTTAAAACTTTGCGATCGGATGTTAGAAAAGTCCCAAACAGAGGATACCCCGCTCGAAAACTATCAAGCGCTCAAGATGTTAGAACTCCGCCTTCTCGTCGCTGAAGGGAATTTGAAAGAAGCGGAACAAAAATTGTTCGCTGAATATATCCCATTCTTTTCTCATCGCTCCGAACCATTTCGGGTATATGTCGACTTTTTAGAGAGTCACGGACACACTAGTGAGACGAAGCGCTTAAAACGAATTGCTAAAGAAAAGCGAATCCGATTTTAAAAAAAGGGAGTCAATCGATGGGATCGATTGACTCCAATACATGATATGAACGAGGGGTGTTCATTTGAAAAGGAGGACAGAAAGTTGGTGCAGAACTTTCTTCCTACACATATAAGTATAAGGGAACGATTGTAACCGTTACCAAATCACTTATTGCATTTTTGTGAACGTTTTCACGTTATTCAATCGTATTCATCATGCCAAGTCCGATGACAGATAACAATACAATCAATACGAACAAATACACCATTTCATTCGGCGATTGAAATCCTTCATGAATGTCCACATCTTCTTCGACAATGATATTTTCATGAATGACGACCGGTTCTGTCTCGGCCATGGCTGCAGGCGGTGTTACTGTCAACCAAAGCACAGAAACCAGAATCAGTTGATAAATGTATTTCATCATATACTCCTACTCCGTGTTTTCATTGTGTTTAAGTATAGCACGTCTCATCCGTTCATTGCGCTGACATTTGACGAATCTCACAGATGAACGATGAAACGAAATCCATTTCATTGTATTGAACGGATATGTTCTATTTTACTCGAACCTTTTTCTGGCGTAATTGATTTTTTCTCGAGTCAGGTTTCATTATAATGCCACACACCTCGATGCAAGATAGCGCTTACAATTTATTTGTACTTATCATTTGATAAAGAAAGAAGGATTCTTCGTGAAACGAGCGCTACGTTTTGTAGAATGCAGGCAATTACCGTTACATGAGCGTATTTCCATTCAGTCGCTATATCCTTTAAGCAAGGCTCCTTTGCTTCTTTCCCTCCCCTCACATCATCACGTCTATGTTGCACTCAATCGCGATGCCCCACTCGCTTCGATCGTCGCAAACGACGAACAGCTTGAGACGGAACATGCTATTCGCCTCTCTCAAGCCACATATGGTGATCGTCACGTCTTTCGCGGACTACTTCACCGTTTGATCTATGAGCGAAGTCGAGAAACGACGTACCCGATCACGTACTATCTTCAGGAGGAAGACTATCAAAATCAAGATAAGCTTCGAATATATGAAGCAGCAGGATTTCAAGTATTCCATCAAACGAAAACGTATCATCTACCGTTCATCCCGTGTGAGAAAGCAACTCATAGCGATTGGACACTCGAATTAGTGGACTATTCAAGAAGAGTCGATTGGCTCACATTTCGAAATGAGCATTGTCATCTCCTTCCGGGTGCCATGTCAATGACAGATGAACAATTCGCACGAGAAGTTCGCCAGCAAACATTGTTCTATTCCGTGAAGTGGAATCGACAAGTGATTGGAATCATGAAAGTTCGCTTACATATGTACCATATTTCAATACAAGAGATGCATATTGATTGTGATGAGCCTTTATTGAGGGACGCCATTTCATTCCTTCAACAAAAATTTTTCTACATGTTCCGATACATCGAAGAGGCACATATTTCAGCAACAAACCTGCAACCTGATTTGACATATATACTTCGACGCCACGGTACCCAAATCTCAAATATTTGTCGTTATACGTACACGCTACAGGCACCACCGACCCCGATTTATTTATAACAATCAAAAGACGTCGAGCAAACCAACTCTTTCTCCAAGGAAAAAGTTGTTCATTCGACGTCTTTTATTCTGCAGCAGTAGTCGACTCCATCGCTAGAGGCGGCATCGCTTCAAACAGTTCTGTCCGAAGCCCCGTGTCTCTCAAATCGAGTGATTCAATCCGATCGAACTTAATTTTGCGATCGACGACATTGAACCAATACGTAATGTTTGGTTCATCTTTAAAACGAATCGCATAATTCGACCCATTTAAGTGAAAGTCAACCTCGGTAGACAGCAACTCGGTCGGACCAATCTGTTTATGGGTCGTTAATCGTTCAAGGACAACCTGTTCTTCATTGATGCGATAGTCGACAAACGTCGCAAGCGAGAGTCCAAACACAAATGATACAAGGGCGAAAGTGCCCACCAAACCCATCGTGATTTTTCCGTTCATTTCGCTGTCCCTCCCTCTCCTATTATATCGGATAAGCGTGAAACGTTGTGAAGTGACATTTTGTTCAACTTTAGGCAAACTGAAGAAGGAGGAGGAATGTACATGTATATCGATCATACTGGGATTGCCGTTCGAGACTTAGACGAGGCAATCACATTTTATACGACGGTCTTAGGAGGAAAACTCGTGGACCACTATACAAACACGGCAATCGGGGTAGAGACCGAGTTGGCCGTCATTCATATTGGAGAGGATGTCATCGAATTGTTGCGTCCGACTAGTAAGACGAGTCCGATTGCCCGGTTCATGAAAGCTCGAGGGAAGGGTGTTCATCATATCGCCTATCGTGTCGACGATTTGGACGAAGCGATGGCCGCTCACAAACAAAATGGCATCACCTTTTTAGAAGACACGCTGCGTACGACCGTGAAAGGTAGACGCTTAATCTACATGGACCCGCGTCATTCAGGCGGTGTGATTACCGAGCTTTGTGATTATCCTAGAGAAAAGCAGTAAGAGTGGTCCTCTTACTGCTTCATCATGGTTTCTTCTATGATTTGACGATTCTTCTCTTTTAACCGTTCATTATGAGAGGACACCATTGCGGTAGCATTCGCATTCGGGTCAATGTATGTTTTGGCCCGGTTCACCGCATTCGCAGCATCTTGAAACGCTCCAGCGATGAGATGTACTTTCCCTTCATGCGTGAGAATATCACCGGCAGCGTACAATCCTGGTATGGATGACTCGCTACCTGAATTCCCTTTCACATAAAACCCATCCTTCATCTCGACCTGCAATTCGCTGTTCCGAAGCAACTCCGCGTCTTGTTCATATCCGTGATTGATGACCACTTCATCGACCTCGATTACGCTCGTCTCTCCTGTTTCGACATGAGTCAAAAGAACTTGTTGAATCGATTTCCCATCGTGAGAAATCAAATCCGTCACTTTTGATCGTGGGCAACAGTCGACTCGACCCTGTTTAATTTTTTCAACTTGTGCTTCATGTCCACTAAGTTCTTCTTTTCGATACGTCAGCACGACCTGCTCTGCAATCGGCTCGAGCGCATTCGCCCAATCGACTGCACTATTGCCGCCACCCGATATCAAGACGCGCTTTCCTTTAAAGCGTTCAAGTGATTTAACCGTGTAATGGAGGTTCGACAATTCGAACCGCTCCGCCCCGCTCACTTCAACCTTATGCGGTTTGAGGATCCCGCTTCCTGTCGCAACGATGACGGTTTTGGAAATGTGATGACCGTTCGTCGTGTCGATCCCGAACAAATCGTCTGAACGCTTAGAGATCGACTCCACCTTCTCGCCAAGAAGGACCGTCGGAGAGAAGGTGAGACCTTGCTCGACGAGTTGGTCGATCAGTTTTGCCCCAGTCGTCGGTAGGAGACCACCTACATCCCAAACCATTTTCTCTGGATAGACATGTACTTTCCCGCCTAAAAAAGGTTGAAATTCGATAATTTTCGTCTTCATACCTCGTAAACCGCTGTAAAAAGCGGCATACAATCCAGCCGGTCCCCCACCGATAATCGTCACGTCGAATACTTCCTCGTTCATCGTCGCACCCTTCCTCTCTATATACGTAAAAATGATAATCATTCTCATTAGATGATAACCTGTTTTGGTCACTTTGACAATTTTTTTCGAATATCGTCCTGATGGATTTGGTTTTTCTTATGCGTAGGTCGGGTAATGAAACATGAATTAAAAGGGAGGATGTGCGTGATGAATTGGATGGATGTCCTATTAATCGTCGTATCATTTTTTTGGCTAGTTGAGACGTGGCGATTTCGTAACCGAAAAGAGGCAACAGACGGGGCTGTCGAGCGGAAGAGCTTTTACTTTGTAGCGACGACGATGATTGGCGTCTTCGTGTTGTCTATGATCTCTTCGCTTGTTTTCGAATCACAGCCTTCGACAGTTCAACGAATCATCGGACTTACTTTTTACATAGCCGGCGTGTCGTTACGTTATTGGGGGATTTTACATTTACGTCATCAATTCACACGACATGTCGTCGTCCGACCGGAAGACGAACTCGTCAGCTCGGGACCGTATCGTTACTTACGCCACCCTCTTTACACAGGGTTGTTATTGATTACGTTCGGATTCTCGCTCTACTTTATTCATTGGGGGATCGCACTGATTGGCGCGGGTCTCACCTCGCTTGCGTTACTGTACCGCATTCGAATCGAGGAAGGTATGCTCATTCGCCATTTCGGTCAGTCTTACCAATCCTGGTCGAAGACGCGCAAGCGCCTCTTCCCCTTCATCTATTAAAAAGGAATCCGGCTCATCGCTGGACTCCTTTTTCATTTAGACAGAATATTTGCTGAGTAATCGGACGACGATGACCCCCGCGATGAATGCGACGATACTGAGTATCCACATGACTCCAGAAGCTGGTACACCCGGAAACACGACGGCGAGTGAGCCGATGACCAATCCGATAATGACGGAGAACGTCATTCCCGGGAAATTCGCCAATAAGTAACGAATGACTTTACTACTTACAACGAACCCGACGGCCACTCCAGCACCGACAATCCCGATAATCAACAGATTGAAGTTTGAGATGGCGCTGATGACGGTCGGATAAACACCAATTAACAACAAGACGAATGAACCGCTAATTCCAGGAAGCAACATCGCCATGCTGCCCAACCAACCGGAGAAGAATAAGAGAAGCGCCGTCCCGAACGTCACGTCTGTCATAATCGACGAATCAACCGGATTCAGAAATGCCATACTCGCGACAAGGATGGTTGCGACAACCATGGCAATGACATGGACCGGACGAATCGATGCGCGTGATTTAAATTCCACGAATAGAAGTGGAATAATCCCTAAAATCAATCCGATAAAGAAAAATTGTGTCGGTGCATAATACTCCAGCAATAAGTATTCAATAACTCGACTCAGTGCGATAATGGCTGTCCCCATTCCAATTGCCAATGGAATCAAGAACCCGATATATTTTTTCCAATATCGGCTAAATACGCCGCTAATCGCTTCGATGAGTTGATCGTAGATGCCTAAAATGACTGCAATGGTACCACCGCTTACACCAGGGATTAAATCACTCGTCCCCATGGCCATCCCTCGCCAAATGTTCTTCCACTCCATAATGTATCTCCTTTACGTATATCTTTCCTCAAGCACTTAGTATAGTCGAGAAAAGAAGTTTGCGCATCCGCTTTTAGACTGAGAAAGGAGTCGAATTGATTTCTTTGATCATATAGTCAAATCTCGCCCCAGAAATGTTGATTTCGTTTTCCTTATGGAAGCCGAGACGTGTGTATAAGCGATGTGCCGCAGGATTTTCTTGATCCACGTTCAATGTAACGGCGGGCACACCGCGTTCTTTCGCAACGAGACAAACGTGTTCGATTAACTTCGTCCCGATTCCACGACCTCCATACGCCTCTGCGACAGCCAGTGAATCAATGTATTGGACATAACCTTCCGTTTCAACGTCCACCTCTTCTCCACTTCCATGCGCCGTCAACCATTCTCGAATCGGTCGATCCAATTCTTCTGCCTTATCCCCACGATACGAGATGATCATTCCGGCAACTTCTCCTTCAAAATCCGCCACCCAGATGTTTTCGTGACTTAAGCGGTTATTTGGTTTCTCTACCCACATCGCTAGTCGCTCCAATACCTCAGGTGTATCCGTTGATGCCGTCAATGTGTACGCAATCTCATGGATCGCTTGATACATGAGTGGTGCAATTTGTTTACTATCTTGTTTGGTTGCTTGTCGAATATTCATGATTGATCCCTCCATCATCCAGTCTAGCATAGCCCGGCACATCGGTTGTTTGTCCACACTCGTTTTGTGGCATCATATAGAGTGAAAGGGGCGAATCGAAATGAAAGCTATTCTTACAGGAATGAACGGTACAGTGGCACCCGTTGTTGCCGAAACGTTGCAGCGCCACGGAATTGAAGGGATTGCGTGGAATCGCGAGCAAGTGTCCACGACAAACGAAGAGGAAATGCGAGAATTCATCGAGCGCATCCGACCGGACTACTTTTTACATATCGGTATGGGCGCGGTGGAGTGGGCCGAGACGCTCGCTCGTTTATGTGGTGAGGCGAAAATCCCTTTCCCGTTCACGAGCACGGTTTCAATTTTTTCAGATGAAGTGACCGGACCGATTTCCCCAGATACGCTACCAGATGCCGAGGATGACTATGGAAAGTATAAGCGTGAGTGCGAACGTGCGATTATGAACGCCAATCCTGGTGCTCAAATCGTTCGTCTCGGATGGCAAATCGGGGATGAGGCCGGATCGAATAATATGATGGACTATTTTACGAACGAGATGAAGCAACGAGGGGTCATCCAAGCGAGTGAGCATTGGTATCCATCATGTTCATTTTTAGTAGACACGGCAGACGCGCTATTTGAAATTTTGACTAAACGTGGACCGGGCATCTATCAGTTAAACGGAAATGCGAACTATTCCCTATACGACATCGCCGTCGGACTAAAAGAGCTTCATGACACCGACTGGCAGATTGAATGTACCGATGAACCGAAACGGGATAATCGAATGATCGATTCATCGGTCTCGATTCGTCCCATCTCCAAACACCTAAATTTGCAAACGAAGTAAATTCAAAGTCGCCTACTCCCATCGAGTAGGCGACTTTTTTATTGATTTCGAGTTAGATGAGTCAATCGCAATTTACTTTTCGGCAGACTCGGCATGTCTACAAAACTATAGCTTAAGTCTTGAGGCGGGACCGTGTAGGCGTATTCCTTAGTAAACAACTCAATGACTTGTGCAAGAATTGCAATGGTCACATGTTCGCCGGCACATCGATGTCCAAAATCTACATCTCCCCCACCTTGCGGAATAAAGTTAAACGGACTCTCGTTCCAATCTTTAAAACGAGAGGGATCGAATCGATCCGGCTCCGTCCAAATAGAGGAGTCATGATTCGTACCGTACAAATCAAGAAGCGTCAGCGTCCCTTCCGAAAATGCATAGCCGTCCCATTCAAAATCGGTTTTGACACGAGCTGCCGCTACAGGGAAAAATGGATAAAACCGTCTCACTTCCTGGACAAATTCTGTTTTCGAGACCTCTCCCCGCTCTACCTGCTCTTTTACATCCGGGAACTGATGTAAAGCTAAGACAGTGAAGAGGACATACACCGAGATTGCGACAGTCGGGCGTAAAATATTCAATACTTCGACCGCCACGACGTCTTCAGGTAATAACTCTCCGGATTCATCCCGGTGCCACGAAAATTCGTACAGCGCCGTATGTTCGTTCGGCAATAATCGATTCGACCGCACTTCTTTTACCATCTGACGAATCCAGGCTTCAGCGGAACTTCGTGCCTTCCGACCTTGTAAATACGTCGGACCAAGAGACGTACCCGATTCAAATAATAACCTCATCTCTTCAGTGCGCTTCCCCACTTCTTCTTTCGCAAGTGGAACTCCCGACCATTCACACACGGCCTTCATCAACACTTCTTGTGCAATATCGTATAAGACGATTTCCTCTCCCATTCGTTCAATCTGGTTCCACTCACGATATGTCAATCGGAGCAATCGATCTATATTTTCTTTTGTCATCAATGACATGAACATATGTTTTCGATGCGTATGTGCCGCACCATCTAGTGTTTGGACCCCATCTTCTCCAAACAAGGTTTTCAATAGACGTTTCGGAGCAGCATCCTGACGCCTGAATTTGTCTGCATCATAGAACACTTCTGCCGCCTCTTCGCCTCCAAGGCAAATCACGCGCTCCCCGAGCAGGCGCGACTCAAAGATATTCGACTGAAAACTTTTGCGTCGATTCGCGACAAACAAATATCCTTCCCGTAAAAAATCGACACTATGGTCGAGACCTTCTTGTTTCGGTATGACTTTCCCCATCCAACTCACCCTTTCTCTTTTTTCGAACTATAGAGGATGTTCCCCCGTTTTTAGAGAACAAACCTAATATTGAAAGGAGCGAGCGACATGTTGCCTTTCTTACTGACATTGCGTCGAATTGTACGCGGAGTCTGGTGTGGTCTCCGTGACCCTGAGTTCCAAGTCTTATTCAGTCTTGCCTTCCTTACCGTCCTCTCCTGTACACTTTTTTTACACCCGGTTCGAGGAGATGCGTTGGTTGGACGCACTTTACTTCAGTGTCATCACCCTAACTACCATTGGATATGGTGATTTTGCCCCACAGACCGACATCGGAAAATATTCACCATCGGATATGTATTGACCGGGGTGGGCATCATGGTTGGCTTTATCACAAAAGTGTTTGATCATTTACAAAAAGCACGACTCGATGAATTAGAAGCAAAACAAAAGACGCCACCCTCTGATTCATAAGGATGGCGTCCTTTCGTTTAGGAAACTTTTCGATTTTCAATTTCAAGCTGTTGGTTGAAACGCTTCGTCTCGGCAATGACAACACCCGACAAGAACAAGAGACCAATCAAGTTCGGGATGGCCATTAAGCCGTTGAAGACATCCGATAACGCCCATACCAAGTTCAAGTTTGTCGTCATGGCACCGAGTCCCGCGACGAGTACAAAAGCAATCCGATAGGGAAGAATCGACTTTTGTCCGAACAAGTAATGGATGGAGCGTTCGCCGTAATACGACCAACCGAGCACGGTCGAATAGGCGAACAAAACGAGCCCGATTGTGACAATATAACCGCCGGCTGGTCCGAGGAACAGTTCAAATGTAGCTGAAGTCAATTCGACCCCTTCAAGTCCTGTCTCGATTTGACCACCCATGACGAGTGTCAATCCTGTCACCGAACAGACGACAAGCGTGTCCAAGAAGACTTGAGTCATCGAGACGAGCGCCTGACGACCCGGCATATCTGTTTTCGCTGCCGCTGCTGCGATCGGAGCAGAGCCAAGACCTGCTTCGTTCGAGAAGACACCACGTGCCACCCCGTATCGAATGGCAGCTCCGATGGCCCCTCCACCGATTGCTTCTGCACTGAACGTACTGCTAAAGATGAGTGCGAACGCATCCGGAATCAGTGAGTAATTCATCACCATGATGATGAGACCGCTACCTAAGTAGAAGGCAATCATGACGGGGACGAAGTAACTGACCACTTTCCCGATGGAACGCACGCCTCCGAGAATGACCGCTCCTGTAAAAATCATAATGAGAATCCCTGATATGTAAAGTGGTACGTCAAACGTTGTTTTGAGCGCAAGCGCGACCGAGTTCGTTTGGACCCCGTTTCCAATACCGAACGCCGCAATCGATGCGAATGCAGCAAATGCTACTGCTAACCATCGTTGATTCAACCCTCGTTCTAGATAGTACATCGGTCCACCAGCCATTTGACCGCGCTCATCAGTGACCCGATACTTCACGGCAAGAACTGCCTCTGCGTATTTCGTTGCCATCCCAAAGAAACCGGACACCCACATCCATACGATGGCTCCCGGTCCTCCTAATACGACCGCTGTCGACACCCCGACGATATTCCCCGTACCGACAGTCGCCGCCAGAGCGGTCATGAGCGCCTGGAAGTGACTGATGTCCCCTTTAGAGGATTGATCCTGATTTTTCGAAAACGCCAATTTCAACGCATACGGTAATTTGGTGATTTGAATTCCACCTAGACGCACCGTCAAGTAAATGCCTGTCCCCACAAGCAAAATCAAGAGCGGTGGTCCCCATACAAAGTTGGACACCGTACTCACCCATTCACTAAATGATTGCCCCATACAAAGTATCCCCTTCCCCCGAAAAATAGTGTACACCTCTATTTTTTCAGAATACTTAGAACAATGCAAAAGTATTGTACTAAAACAACTGATTCATTGTTTGTTCTGTACAAAAACAGCGAGACGAACTCAATCGTCTCGCTGTGACTCAGGTTTCTCTCGTTGTAAAGGCGCTTTCCAATCAAATGTATCCGGAACATAATCGAGCCCGCCTGGATGAAACGGCTGACAGCGAATGAGTCGGCGAGCGGTTAAATAACTGCCTTTGACAGCCCCATGTTTTTCGATTGCTTCGATTCCGTAGTGCGAACAGCTCGGATAAAATCGGCACGTTGGCGGCTTTAATGGTGAAATAAAACGCTGATAACCTTGAATCCCTTTTACTAGTACACGTTTCACACGATTTCGCCTCACTCTTTTGAATTAGTGCCATCATAGCGCGATTTGAAACGTTTGTCATGTTCGTCGATTCCTATGTCAAATCGTTTTCCATCTCTTTACAAATGAGCAGGATGGGCGATATTCGAGTGTATGTTTGTTATGATAGTCAACATAACTATTGACCGAATCGAAAAGAAGAGGTGACGAATGATGAATCAACTACTAATGGTCGGTGCAGGATCGATGAGCGAGGCACTCGTTCGCGGGTGGATCGACTCGGGCATCGAACCGACACACATCACAATGACAAACCGAAGTGACCGGGAGCGTTTACTCTTCCTACAAGATGAACTCGGCGTTCAAATCGTCGAGGACGAAAACGTGAACGACTATGACATCGTCGTATTAGCGATGCAACCAGATGGCGTCATGCCATATGTAGAATCGAAAGAATGGAAGACACCGTTACTCGTCTCGGTCGCGGCACATATCGAACCGAGCCAGTTAGAAGAGGCTTCAGGGTTACCAGCCGTATGCGCCATGCCGAACACGCCTGTCGCCTATCGGAGCGGGATGACGGGTCTATGGTTCGGTCCAGAAACTGATGAGGCTGATCGCGCAAAAGCGACTTCTCTCTTTGAACGGGTCGGACGAACGGCCGTCACCGATGCGAAGACGATGTCGGCCTTTATGGCTGCTGCCGGGTGCAGCCCGGCCTTCTTCTATGAAATCGTGGGTGCGATGACGCCCGTCCTAACGGATGTCGGTTACGATGAACAGACAGCGCGTCAAATTGTCGCTCAAGCGATGAAAGGCTCCGCTGAGTTGTTGTCTCATGAAACACGGAAGACGAATGAACTGATTGCCGACGTGGCCGCTCCAGGCGGACCGACAGACCGAGGCGTCGGCGTGCTTCAGGAACGGAACCTTGCTGACGTGATGGCTTCAGCCTTGCGTGAAAGTGCCAAAGAAGATCATGAAACGATCGAGAAACCATAAAAAATGGATGGAAGCGACTCGCTTCCATCCATTTTTTCAATTGATTGTATGTATGATGGACACAATCAAACCCACCACTAAAATCCCCGGTAATAAATTGGCCACGCGAATTTTAGTGATTCCAACCAAGTTCAAGCCAATCGCCACAATCATGACTCCACCGGTCGCGGTCATCTCTAAAATAAAGCTGTCCATGAGCGACTCCGGAATGAACTTCATGATTTGAATGGCGAGTAACGCGATTCCGCCCTGATACAGTAACACTGGAACTGCTGAAAACATGACCCCAATCCCAAGTGTCGAACTTAACACGAGGGCCGTAAAACCATCAATCAACCCTTTCGTGTATAACACGTCATGATCACCACGTAACCCGCTATCGAGCGCCCCGATAATGGCCATCGCCCCGATCACGAAAATGAGCGTGGCCGTTACGAATCCTTCCGCTACACTCGATTGACTCCCAAGGCGCCGTTCGAGCCGATAACCGACTTCATTCAATAATTCATCTAACTTCCACCATTCCCCGAGCGCAGACCCGACGACTAGACTTCCGATGACGATTAAGAAGTTCTCACTTTTCATCCCCATTTGAATCCCAAGCAAGATGACCGCAAGCCCGATTGCCGCCGTCACCGTCTCTTTCATACGCTCCGGAATGCGGTGAAATAAGAGACCTAGCAATGCCCCGATGACAATTAGTCCGGCATTGACGAGGGTTCCCGTTAGAACCATGTCGCATTCCCCGTTTCATTATGTATTGAAAGGAATATACCAATTGCTTTCGTGCCATGTCAATATACAAAAAAAAGAGCCACTTCTCGCAAGAAGTGGCTTCGCGGAAACCCATGTTCCGGTGGGTTTCTCGAGGGTTTGGCACCCAAGTGATTCTGACTGGGCTCGAACCAGCGACCTCTACCCTGTCAAGGTAGCGCTCTCCCAGCTGAGCTACAGAATCAGGTCGTGTCCTCTCTTAAGGACACTATTAATATATCAAGAAACTATTGAGTTGGCAACAACTTTTTTTATTTATTTAGAGACTTTTTTATCGTGTCATTTGTTGACGGTCGATATGTCGACATAACCGCTCCAAGTCACCCGCATAAACGGAGACGAGCATATCCTTATAGAATGTATCTCGATCCCAGTGAAGACCATTCGCCTTAGCGACACGTTGAGATGGAACGTTGTCCGGATGAATCAGAGAAATAATCTCCTTCTCGCCTTCCGTAAAAGCATGCTGCATCAGACGCGCGGCGGCTTCTCGACCATATCCCATATGCCAATGCTTCGGTGACAACCAATACCCGACTTCCAACTCGATTTTACCGTCCAATTCATGCAATAACGTACCTGCGTGACCAATCGGTTCATCACTGTCAAATGTCATGAGCTTCAGGAGACCGGTCTGGCGTCCTGTCTCATAACGAGCCAATTGACGTTCAAACCACTCAATCGTCTGTTCGTCAGTGTACGGTCTCCCATCCGGACTGATGAAGCGCATCACCCGAGGATCTTGGAGAAGCGATTTGACAAAATAGAAATCAGAAAGCGTATACGGTTCAAACCGCAAACGTTCAGATTGCAACTCGACAAGATGCATCGTTTTCCGCCCCTTTCTTTCATCTCATAATCTGAATTATTAAATTCCCGTTTTCAGCACATTTCAACCCTTTAGGCCACAACTTTTAATCCGACCACACTCCCAATAATCAACGTCAAATAAAAGATGCGCCAACGACTTTTCGATTCGTTCAAATAGAGCATCCCTAAAATGACGCCGCCGGCCGCACCGATACCTACCCAGATGGAATAGGCAAGACTAAGAGGAATGACCTCAAGTGATTTCGATAACCAATAAAAGCTGAGCGCAAACGATAAAATTGATGCAATCGACCATTTTAAAATCTGGTATCCTTTCGATTTCCCCATAAAGAAAACGGCTGTCATTTCAGCAATTCCTGCTCCAATCAGATAAACCCAACTCATGCCTCTTCCCCTCCTGTCACTTGCTTCAATCCGATGATGCCGATAATCAACGTCGTCACAAGGATTAGTTTCCATCTACTAAGCCCCTCGTCAAATAAGAAGGCACCAACTATGACTGTGCCGACCGCTCCGATTCCTGTGAATACGGCGTACCCCGTACCGGCAGGGAGCGTCCGAAACGCTTTCGCCAATAATCCGAAACTAAGAATCAATAACACGATTGTCCACAATGTCGGACCTAAAACCGTGAAGCCTTCAGACAGCTTCATCGTCGTCGCCCAGACGATTTCGAGTAGTCCTGCAAACAGGAGGGAAATCCATGCACCCTTCTCTTTACTCATCCCAACCCACCCCTTTCTTGAAAATTCGAAACGCAGCTTGTTGTCGCATCTCCCGATCCTCTTCAAATGTGAATAACGACAGTAAGGCGCCATCTAAAAAGCAATAGTACGCAGCATATAGTTCATCGAGCGATTGTACCGGTAAATCGCCACGCTCCATCGCCAGTCGAAATTGTTCTTTCTCAAATCGTTTCAGCTTGGTTTCGACCGTCCCGATGACTTCCTCGATATACTCTCGAAACTCCGGGGGAGGGACAAGTAACATTCGTTTCGTCAACATCCATGTCTCATGATCACTAAAGAAGGACGTGAGCGTGTTGACGATTGACTCGATTCGTTCTAAAGGTGGTCGTCCTACCGTATCGTCACAAGTTGTCTGCCATACTTCTTCGTAACGATTCGCCATATCTGACACGACTTGTTTGAACAATTGTTCTTTCCCATCGATATGGGCATATAAAGAAGCCTTGCGAATCCCTACATCTTCCGCCACTGCCGCTAGTGACAACCCTTCGTAACCTTCCCGTGCGAAGCGTGTGCGAGCAGACTGCATGATTTTTTCTTTTGTATTCATGTCATTCACTCTCCTTGTCTTACACTCTAACTAACGAACGGTAGGTAGTAAAGTCAAGCAATTGTATTTTGGTTCATGATTCTCCACAATACAAGTAGAAAGAGGTGACGAAAGATGATTGAACAATTGAACGTGTCGATTCCGACGGAGAAGGTACGTGGTCAAAAGCGGATTGTCCGCGTATTTCGACCAGATTGGGTCGACGTCAACACTCCGCTTCCCGTCCTGTACATGCATGATGGACAAAATGTGTTTTCTGGAAACACTGCTACATATGGAGAAGGCTGGGAAATCGATCGTTGCATCGATCTGCTACGACTCCCGCTCATGGTCGTCGCCATCGCGAGCGCCCCGAACTGGCTGGACCGTTACGATGAGTATTCATATGAGGAAGATGAGATGCTGTATCGACGGATCGGACCCGAATTGGCAAGAACTCGTCCAACACTCGGTGGCCAAGGTCGTATGTATACAGATTGGCTCATGAACGAATTAAAACCACGAATTGACAGCGAGTACGCTACTGACCCAGAAGATGTCGGGGTCATGGGGAGCTCGATGGGAGGTGTCATCTCTCTATACATGATGGCGACCTATCCTTCTATTCGACGAGTTGGTTCCCTCTCCACTGCGGCATGGGCCAATCTTGATCCATTGATCCGAGAAATGAAACATGCTGAGTTCGCCGGTAAACTATATATGGACATTGGCACAAATGAAGAGAGCGGACCTATCACTCCAAGCGACTACCTGTTCACGAATGCGAAACTGATTGACGTCATCGTGCAAAAAGGAATCGCTTTCCGATATGAAGTCGAACCAAATGCGATTCACAACGAATCGGCCTGGCGTCGCCGCTTGCCTCACGCACTGCGCTATCTATACGATTGCACGTAAAAGAGCGAATTCCGTAACTTTCGGAATTCGCTCTTTTGTTTAGATGACCCAGTTCCCGTCACGCATGATTGCTTCACGCGTCCCGTCTTCCCGTTCACCATCGATATTCATTTCGGCTGACCCGATCATGAAGTCAACGTGTGTCATCGAATCGTTCGCCCCGTTCGCTGCGAGCTCTTCTTGTGACATCGAAGGACCCCCTTCGAGACATGTCGAGTACGCACGTCCGAGCGCCAAGTGACACGATGCATTCTCATCAAACAACGTGTTATAGAAGAGAAGACCAGAATTCGAGATTGGAGAATCATCCGGAACGAGCGCTACTTCACCGATACGACGCGCACCCTCATCCATATTCAACAATTCATCAAGAGCCGCTTGCCCTTTTTTCGCCTCCGCTTTGACGACTTTCCCACCTTCAAACCAAAGGGTGAACTCATCAATCAAGTTCCCGCTGTAGCTGAGTGGTTTTGTACTCGATACGTGACCTTCCACAGAATCTTTATCTGCGAGCGTGAAGACCTCTTCCGTAGGCATGTTTGCGATAAAGTCGATGCCATCGACGTTCGGGCCGCCACCGCCAAGGAAGACGTGTTTTTTCGGAAGTCCGATCGTCAGTTCCGTCCCTGGCGCTTTGTAATGAAGCTTCGCATATTTCTTCTCTGTCAACAGCTTCGCACGGCTACGGAGTGATTGATCGTGTTTATCCCATGCCGCGACGACATCTTCTTGATCCATCCGTGTCGCTGCGAAGATGGCTTGCCATAATGCCGCAACCGCATCATCGCGTCCCGGGAATACTTTTTGTGCCCACGCCTCTGACGCACCTGCGACGATTGACCAGCTCACGTTGTCGCTCATCACATACTGACGCCACTTCGCGAGCGCTTGTCCTGCTGCACGGTTCGCATCCGAGATACGTGACGATTCCACACCATTCAACGCATCCGGGTCATCACTGACGATTGACAAGAATGCCGTCTTCTCTTCAGCCAATTGCTCAAAACGGGCCTTCAACCAATCTGGAAACTCTTTGAATGAATCCGCTGGTGCATTGAAATAACGGATTTTCCCTGTTTCTTCGTCGCTCCAGTTGACGAATACTTGCTTCGCTCCGGCTGCATAAGCAGCCTTCACCACGTGACGGACGAGTGGTGCCTGACTGATGTCAGCACGTACTTCTAATTGTTGACCAGGTTGAATGTTCACACCTTTTTTCACCGCTAATTCTGCATAGCGTGCGAAATCTGCCTCTGTCGGCATCGAAATCTTAGACATATGTATCGTTCCTCCTTTTCAGTTATCTTTATTTTCTTAAATTTCAGGAAAAGTTGCAACCAATGCGCAAAAACGGGCATATTAGTAGATGAAGAAAGAAGGAGGAATCCAAATGGCAGATTGGAAAACAACATACACACATTTTTTAAAACAAGCGAAAGAAGACATCCGCGACCGAGAACAATTGGGCGACTTGCTCGTTCAAGGTGAACGCGCACTCGCAAAAGTCACAGTCGATGTGGCATCCAATGAAATCAGTAACATCGAGCGTGAAGAAGAACTGACACTTTACTTCCAGATGAAACAAATGCTGAATATGTTACGCGCGCTTTACAATGAACAATTTGAGATGCAAGCAGATAAACAAGAGGAGCTCGTTGCGGCCATCCTGTACTTCGTCTCCCCATTCGATGCGATTCCAGACGATGTCCCGCTCGGACTTTTTGATGATGCTCAAGTCATCGATTACGTACATGAGCAATTAGCGAGTGATATCGATCGATTCCATAATGACATGTGAGACTTGAAATGAGGTAAAAGTAGCAGTACGCTTGCAGAAGACTTACAAAAAGGAGGCGTCAGGCCTAGCCATTATCTATGTATGCAAAATCTCGAAAACGGGTTGCCCTTGAAACGGTACTGTTCATCATTGCCGGGACAATCCTTCAGTCTGTCTTTGTCAGCTTACTGCTCAAACCAAACGAAATCGGTTCTGGGGGAATCGTCGGAATCACGTTGATTACGAATGAACTGTTTGGAACTCCCATCGGTTTGACACAGCTCGTGCTTAATATCCCACTCTTTTTATTGGGACTAAAATATTTGGGACGTCGATTTATCTTGATGACAGGAATTGTCGTCGTACTTTCCTCTATCCTCATCGATAGTTTGCCAGTCTTGATTCCCCCGACCCCACTCGATGATCCGCTCGTCGCTTCGGTGTTCAGCGGAATCGTTTCAGGGCTTGGACTCGCACTTCTCCTCTTTGCAGGAGCTTCCACCGGTGGACTCGACATTCTAGGGAAAGTCATCTATATGAATAATCGAAACTTGTCGTTGCCTAAAATCTTTCTGACACAAGACATCATCGTCTATGTGTTGGTTTTCATCGTCTTTGACATCAAAGCTGTCATGTACGCGCTTGTGTTAAGCTTCGTCAGATCCCGAACGCTGCTTACGATTCATAAATTCTTCGCTGCCCAAAAGCAATGCTTCATCATTTGTCAAAAAGCAGACGAAATCAACTTGGTCATCAAGCAGAATTTGAAACGGGGCGTCACCATCATGGATGCGACAGGCGGATATTCGAACGATTCGAAAAAAATGCTGTACGTCGTCGTCCAGAACAATGAAATCCCACGCCTTCGTCAAATCGTGTCTGAAATCGATTCTGAGGCGTTTGTCACTGTGTCTGAAATCGATTCAGTCGTCGGAAACTTTAAAGAACACTCCTATACACTGTAAATCTAAAATTTTCGACAACAATATAGATTGTTGTCGATTTTTTTGTGTAATCTTTGTTCACCTGTTCCGATAATAAATAAGAGCCCCATACATATACAGAAGGAGGTGCATGAGTTGTCTGCTTACTCGTTGCGCCAATACGTTCCGGCGATTCTCATCGGAACTTTTTCTACCGGACTTTTATTTTTATTTTTAACCCCGCACGACTTACGACAGATCACGTTGTTCATCTATTATCTCGTCATATCCGGGGCCGCGATTGGTTTTAGCGGAGTAGCAATCTTTAAACATAGAGGGATGCGGCGTTTTATCCATATTTTGATTAGTGCAGGAAATGTATGTTTCACGCTGTACTTATTGATGCACTATCATTCAATCAACGACAATACGCAGTCCTTGTTGTTCCTTCAAAATTTCTTTTATTTAATCATGGCTTTAATCGTCATCACGCAATCGATTGAGTTTCGTACTTTGAAACTGCGCACATTCGATTTAATCGCCCTGTTTAGTTTCCTTTTGATTGGCGGACTTCATATTTGGTTCTTTTCAACGCAAGCCGTCTCGCTCGTGTCACAGTTGAGCGGATTTGAAGAGCAGATGTTACTCATCAGCCTCTATATGATGCTCGCATTCCTGTACTTAAATCGAGTCGTCTCAGCTGGTCAACAGTTCCGCATTTTATTGCTCATCGGAATTCTTGGATTCACGATTGCATCGATTGCTAACACGCTGTTTGTCTTTTCGGGAATCACACATGAAGTGATTCACCTTTTACAAATCAGTAGTATCTTGACCATCTCGATCAGCTACTGGGTCGATGATGTATCGGAAGATGTACTTGCCTACGATTCCATTGTCGATTATGTGCTGTATAGTGTGGTCGTCATGATGTTTTTACTCGCTTCCGATCGTCTTCTCGGAACATCCGTGATGGACTCGATGATTGCAAATGCCGTCCTCTTGTTGCTCATTCGTCAGTTTGTCGTCTCCAAACAGAACGCACTCATCAGTCATCGCTTGCATTCCGTCAACACAGATTTGGAAGTTGCCGTGTCGACGAAGGCACATGAATTAGAAATTCGTGAACAGCAATACCGTTCGCTTTTTGCCTACCATTCAGAACCGATTTTCTTATTCGACTTGCATGGCGAAGTGTTATCTGTCAACGAGGCCGGCAGCTCTATCTTAGGACTGACAACCGAAACACTACTCGGCTCGAACATCTTAGACATCATTGAATCGAAAGACCGTGCACCTTATACCATCATTCTTCAAGAGTTGACGAACGGTCGTCCCCGAACAATCGATGTGCGTGTGATGACCGACGAAGGGGAAACACGCGTCTGGCAATTGGTCAACGTCCCAATGATCATCGAGGGAGAAGTCGAGGGCATCTACGCTATCGCTAAAGACATCACCCAGATGATCGAGCAACAAGAACAAATTCTGTATCAAGCTAAATTCGATAGTTTGACCGGTCTTCATAACCGCTACGCACTTCAAGAGCAAATCGAACGCTTGATCGAGGAAGGGCGTACGTTCACATTGATGTTTTCCGATTTGGATGGATTTAAAGAAATCAATGATCAATTCGGTCATCATATGGGTGACCAGTTATTACAACATATCGGAAAACGGCTGCGGACTGCACTCTTGCCGAACGAATATGCCGGGCGACTCGGGGGCGATGAGTTTATCGTCGTCGCGGAACATGGAGACGATGAGATGTTGACGGAACGATTGCGGCGACTTGTCTATCGTCCCCCGTATTATATGGCCGGGACACTCGTCGAAGTACATGCCTCGATCGGGATTGTCCGCTTCCCGGAGCACGGGAAAAAATTAAAGCACTTGCTTTCGAATGCCGATTTGGCGATGTATCGCGCGAAAGACAAAGGTCGTGACGAAACCGTCATGTTCGAACCAGAGTTACGGGAGGACAAGGAAGAGCGGAAAGTGTTGATGGAAGGGCTTGAAACCGCACTTGAAAAAGGCGAGATTTCCCTTTTCCTTCAGCCTCAAGTCGATGCCTCGACGAAGGCAATCATCGGAGCAGAGGCGCTCATGCGCTGGCAACATAACGGTGCGTTCATTCCGCCAAGCCAGTTCATTCCGATCGCTGAAGAAACGGGACACATTCAGGATTTAGGTCGTTGGATGATTCATGAAACATTCCAATTAATCCACGTGTTTGAACAAGGGGACATCCACTTACCAAAACTATCCGTTAACCTGTCCGTCCGTCAGTTGTTCGATGAACATTTGATTGATTATTTAAAAACACTATTCGAACGGTTCCCGATTGAGCCGTCACGCCTTAATTTTGAATTGACGGAAACCGTTGCCGCACATCACTCAGATCGTGTATTAAATCGCATTTTAGAATTAAAAGCACTCGGCATCAAGCTGTCCATCGATGATTTCGGAACAGGGTACAGTTCACTCGCATACCTTGTCCGCTATCCAATCGATGAACTGAAGATCCCTCGTGAGTTCACGATGCAGCTTGAAGAGAATCGCGAATATCAAATGGTCACGACGACCATTGTCGCCATGGCACGCCAACTCGGTATGGCGCTCGTTGCCGAAGGTGTCGAAACCGAGTACCAGGAGACGTTCCTTCGTAAAATCGGATGCGATTCCATGCAAGGATATCGCTATGCGAAACCGATGCCGCTCGATGAATTTGTCATTTACTACATGAAACACACAACGCCTTGAACCGGTTATTCGGTCCAAGGCGTTTTTTCATCTCATCTCGTACACTTTGACTTCTCCCGGTTTCAAATCGACGACGAGATTCCAATTGTCATCAAACGAATGCTCCGGATACGGCCATGAGTCAGGTGAATAGACCATCTCCGCAAAACGACTCGCATTCCAATTTCGACGTCTTACCCCATCAAGCGTGACGACTCCTCGTAACGTATCAATCATGTTCGTATTCGCTACGACGAGCAATGTATCATTCGTTTCTGGCCGTAACCAAGCGAATCCAATGAATGTGGCGAACGGTTCATTTAAAACGAGCGGTTCAAAGTGATTCGGATCAACGAGCACATCCAACCATCGACGTCGAATTTCAGCCACTTGATGCATCACTTCAATCATTTCATCCCGTTCTGGATGGTCCCAATGAAACTGATATGCATCAAAAAACGCAAGCTTGCCGAAATAAGGGTCCGTCGGGAAGAGTTGATACGCCTCTTCCGGTCGACAATCGAGTCCAGTGTTCATCGGTTGTGTCTCATACAATTCAAGCCCCGAGTTCGTCATCGGGACCCCGTTTGGCATAAATCCGTTTAACACCGTCAACAAGCGACTTGCCTTTCGTCCACCTTCCCGTGTCGCGAGACGACGTGTATCGGCCGTTTCACCTGCCGCAAATACTGGTAGAGGTAAAAAGCGTGAATCATATAAGAATTGATGAGTTTCATGCGTGTTGAATCGCGGTTCTTTATAGAAGCCATATCCGATAATCATGTTATAGCCAGCATCCTTCGCCGCCCAGGCTCCAGACTCGATGAGTTCTTCAGCGATAAAGCTGAAATTCGAATCGATGGCACGCGGTTGTTCCAAAATTCGTTGTGCTAAATCAACCGGAAGGGCATGACCCATATCAATACGCGCCCCATCTATACCGTATGCCCGTTGATAGTGAGGAATGATGTCAGCGAGCATCTCCCAAAGGGGTTCATTGATCTCATTTCCTCGGAATTGATTGGATTTGATCGAGTCAAACAGAATATAAGGCGCAATGTTCGCATCGTTCACATAAGGTGCCGCTGCAAGCGGATGGTCTAAGAAAAGTCGGAAATAGGTTACGTCTGACCATGGTGGTTGCGGGTCATTGATACAATCCGAGAAAGCAGGTGCAGTTGTCAATCCGAACTCTCGTTCAATCATCGCCAATACGTTTTCTTCTGGATGCTCGAGCAACGTGTTACGTACACGACCCCACTTCTCCGCATCAATCAAGTTCGGTGCCATGGAAAACCGTCGCAAGTGTTGCCATACGTCTTCTGAGTTATACACCATCGGCAAGAAAGCAAATTCCGGTTTGACGTTCTCCCCAATGCCCGGAACATATGGCGGATGATAGTAATCGACTTCCGTCAAGGGAATCCAGTAAAACCATTCCGGGTTTTCTAAGATGAGACGGTTATCTCGGGCACACGTCCGCGGGATGACATCGATGACGACACGAATCCCTACCATGTGACAGGCCTCCACGAATGCGGCAAATTCTTCTTCGACCGTCATCTCGTCACCAGTTAACGTTTCCTTCAACTCTTCATCGATTGCGAAAAAGTCTTGCACGGCATAAGGAGAACCGAATTCACCCTTCTTGTTTTTATGGCTGTGTTGCGAAATCGGTAAGAGGAATAATGTATCGATCCCCATATAGAGAAGATGTGGAATCAATGCAAGCGCTTTCACAAAAGTGCCTGTGTCTTTCATTCCCACTGAATTCTCCATTTCAACGTAACCCGACCCATCGTGGTCCCATGAGGTCGATGTACGAACTTGCATGGAGTAAACCGATGCCCGTTTGATCCAATCCCCTCCGGTTTGTAAATGTCCGTCTGCAAGCGCAATGGAAGTACGATAGTCGCGACTTTCATGTGCATACGGGAAAATCGTTTTTTCAATCGTTTCCAACAAAAAATCATACGGATTGACACGTTCCACCCCATCTCGAACCGGCTCGGAATGGAAACGCATGCGATTCCAAAGACTCGGAATCTCATAGGTAAGATTGGTTCGCTTGTTTCGTAAAACCTGGCACAGCTTGTGTAACGTCGAGTTCTCTGCCATACTGACTCTCCTTATGCATCTAATTGTCTTCTCTCATCAAGAGACACTACTCTTAATGATTATACATTTCCCCGTTTTTTCCTTTTTCAAAAAAATATTTTCTGTCGTTTTAAAAAAAATCATGTACGATGTAGAAGAAAGGAGGGTCACGATGTCACAACGAAAGTGGATTTTATTATGGATCAGTTTATCAATCTTATCTATTTCGATTATTTTTATTTTTATTTTTCAATTGAAAGAAACAAATGAGCGTCTCGAAACCATTCAAGGCGAACAACTCGACTCCTATGAATCGATTGAAGACGTGATGTATTATAACGTCGAACGGGCAAATGCCATCCGTGGATTACTCGCATATGAAGACCGACACTTTTTAGAGATGTACTATAGCATGTCTCGACAAGCCAAAGACCTTAAACAATCCATCATCGATGACCCGGACACACCGAGCTCTGTCCTCGATTTACTCGAACGAGATGCCATTTGGGAAAAGGAAGCCGACCGCGTTCTCGTCATCTATGAAGAAGGCGACTTAGTGAAAGCGACGGCTGTCGCAGAAACGATGACAGAACTTCGGCAAACGATTTTAGAAGATTTACGGTCTCTCAAACAAATGCAATACAAAGACATTCATAAAGAGTTGATTGCGGCAGAGAATCAAGTATCTTTCTTGACACAAGTCCTTTTCACCATCACTTTTTTACTTCTTGCTATTATTGTCATCCTCACCTTTATGTTGTTGCGCATTAAAACGCATCACGACAGAATCGAATAAAAAAAGAAGTGTCTCAGGTACAAAACCGAGACACTTCTTTCATGATGTCATACGAAGTAACCGCGTCGCGTTCGCGATGGCAAGAAGCGCCACTCCCACGTCCGCAAATACCGCTTCCCACATCGTTGCGATGCCGAACAATCCTAAAAGCATGACAAGTGCTTTGATTCCAAAGGCAAGGAAAATATTTTGCCAGACGACGCGCTTCGTTCGTTTGCCTAGCTCAATGGCCCGAATGACATCCGTTGGCGCATCATGCATCAATACCACGTCCGCCGCCGTGACTGCTGTATCGCTTCCGACGCCACCCATGACGAGACCGACGTCTGCCCGGGCCAAAGCCGCCGCATCATTCATACCATCCCCGACGAAAGCAACTTTACGCGTTCCGAGCATCCGTTCGATTGCCTCCACTTTCTCGTGCGGAAGCAACTCCCCTCGTACTTCATCCAATCCGAGTTGCTTGCCAATTTTTGTAGCGACTTCTCGACGATCTCCAGATAGCATGACCGTCTGGATTCCGATTCGTTTCAATTGTTCGATTGCAGCCATCGCATCCGGCTTTACCGTATCCATCAGTTCGATTCGTCCAAGCCAACGATTATTCTTCATCACATGTACATTCGTCCCGATTGACGAATCTGCAATCACTTGACCTAACCGTTCCATGTAACGGGCACTCCCTACATACACCTCGTCGTCACCACCTCGTGCACGGAGACCATATCCTGGCTCCTCTTGAATCGATTCAAACGCTTGAACCTCCCCAGCACGACGGACGATTGCTTGCGCAAGAGGATGATTGGATGCTCGTTCGACCCGAGCAGCTAAATGTAACAGTTCATTAACGGTGATACCGTCTGTCGTCACGACATCGGTCACTTCAAATCGTCCGGTCGTCAATGTCCCTGTTTTGTCGAAGACCACTGTATCCACTTCAGTCAACGTGTCAAGGAACTCGCCACCTTTTACAAGAATCCCTTGTTTCGATCCAGAACCGATCCCCCCGAAATAACCTAACGGGATAGAAATCACAAGTGCACACGGGCAACTGATGACGAGAAAAATCAAGGCCCGGTAAATCCATTCATTCAAGTCCCCTACAAACAAGGGTGGAACGAATGCGACAAGTGTCGCCATGACTACCACAATCGGCGTGTAGACTTTTGCCAATCGTGTGATCATTTGTTCCGTCTTTGCTTTCTTTCCATTCGCCTCTTCGACGAGAGCAATCATTTTTTGAAGGCTCGACTCAGCCGCAAGTTTCGTCGTTTCAACGACGAGACGCCCCTCGATATTGACCATACCTGCCAACACTTCCTCGCCCGCGCTCACTTGCCTTGGAACGGATTCACCTGTCAAAGACGATGTATTTAGGGAACTCGCCCCACTCACGACGAATCCGTCCATCGGGACTAGTTCTCCTGAACGAATGACGAGATGTGACCCAACCGACACGTCTTCCGGCAATCGTTCCATTTCCTGACCCGCCTCGAGTACACGCGCTCGGGTCGGTTTCATATTCAACAAGGACTGAATCGATTTTCGGGAGGCGCGTACCGCCCGTCCTTGCACGTATTCACCGAGCTGATAAAACAGCATGACTGCTACCGCTTCCGGGTATTCTGAAATGGCGAATGCCCCGATTGTCGCAATGGTCATTAAAAATTTCTCGTCAAACCATTCCCGGTTCCATACGTTCCGGATCGCACCGTATACGACGTCGTAGCCAGCAAGTGAATATGCCGCAATGAATCCTAAAGTCGAATCTGTCCAAATGGCAATTGAAAAAATAAAAGCAGCCATAAGGAATCTCCAAAGCATCCAATCTCGTCCTACGGTTTGATCGTCGTCTTGTTTAACAAACTTTGCTCCCGGTTCAATCCGTCCCATCGTCTGCTCAATCGACTGAAGCGTCTTGTCACGGTTTGACTGGTCCACCCACTCAATCACCATACGACTCGTCGCAAAATCAATTTGACAAGATGCGACTTCTTCACGTTTCGATACATCTCGCTCAATCTTAGCTGCACAATTCGTACAGGTAATACCGGACACAGGTAGTACGTCTCGATTTTTCATCATATCCCCCCAACATTCAAACGTTCATTTGAATATATCGTAACGTGAATTTTAATCGAAGACAAGTACCAAAAAAATGACCGTCCCCATTCGAGGGACGGTCATTGGACTTAAACGTCTTTTTGTTCTTCACTATGCGTCAATGCAATTTCAACGAGCTGTCTTACGTGTTCATCATCCAATGAATAATAAACGACTTTCCCTTCTTTACGATACTTTACCAACCCTTGTTCGAGTAACGTCCGTAAATGGTGAGATGCGGTCGCGTTAGAGTGGCCGATAACGGCGGCCACATCGCATACACATAGTTCGTGTTCGAGCGTCAACACATACAGCACTTTTAAACGGGTCGGATCAGCGAATGCTTTAAACAAACGACTGACTCGAGGCGCATCTAATTGCGCCAAGGCGGTTTGTAGCGTTGGAACGTCCTCAGATTGAATCCCAATCGTTTCACACTGTGGCACTTTCATTTTTTTCACCTCGTCTTTTGATGAGTATAGTGTAGCAAAAAATCCCGAATATATCTGTTATATATTATAGTTGACTTTACGCCACCTGTTATAATACAATCATGATAACAACCAATACCGTGACACATCTACGAAGGAGGCATTTTCATATGAATGAATGGGCAAGCCGACTCGAATCATCTGTCGAGTTTTATCAAAAACTACCGGACAAAACGTGCCAGGAATGCGGGAAGCATATGGATGAACAGTGCGAGTCATACGAAACGACTTGTGCTTCATGTACCGAGAAGCTTCAACTTGCAGAATAAAACAACGCCCCTTCGAAATGGAAGGGGCGTTGTTTTAGATGGACCATCCGATATAAGCAGCCAGTATTCCAAACAGATATGTCGCAAGGAGATAAAGTCCGAATCGAATCCAGTCTTTTGTCGCAAACCGCATCAATTCAAGTTTCAAAGTCGAAAACGTCGTAAACGACCCTAAAAATCCAATCCCTAAAAAGAGAAGGAGCGACGGATGGCTCGTGTGGGCATATAAATACCCAAGAGCAAACGAACCCGACACATTGACGAATAATGTTGCAAATGGAAAGGTGGAATCAGACCACCGTTTCATCAGTTGACCGATAGCAAAACGACACATCGCACCAAAAAAGGCACCTGTCGCAATCCACATGATTGTCACTCTATTTCACCTCACCTTTTCGTCTCACGCCGACACGATAACCAAGCCATGAGCTCCCGAGTCCAAGCGTGATACTCAGAAAGACGTATAGAAGCGCCAGCCCGATTCGACTTTCCTCTAATAATCGAATCGTTTCAACACTAAACGTAGAGAATGTAGTGAAGGAACCGATCATTCCGGTCCCTACAATGGTGACGAATTGAGGAGAAGGTTTGCCTGTTCGAAGAAACATGTGTGTCAACCACCCCAACAAAAAACTACCGATGAGATTAGTCAGAAGAGTTGCGACGGGAAACACACTTGATCCCAGTGAATCGACCATCAAGCCGAGTCCATAGCGAGCCAAAGCACCGACCGCCCCTGCTAGTCCAACGTATACGTACAGCATTGAATTCCTCCTCCACGAAAAAGACACCTGCAACGCAGGTGTCGATTGAGCTAAAACGATTATATCAAGCTGTCTTCATTTACGAAATAGCTGCTGGCGCCAAAACGGCTTCAATCGCTTCGAACGCTTGGTCGAGTTCTTCTTTCGTGATCACGAGCGGTGGTGCCAATCGAATCACGGTCTCATGTGTTTCTTTACAGAGAAGTCCTCGCTCTTTTAGCGCCTCACAGTAAGGACGAGCCGACTCCGTCAACTCAATGCCGATAAAGAGTCCACGTCCGCGAACGTCACGAATCATCGGATTGTCGATCGACTTCAAGCGATCCATGAAGTACGCCCCGAGTTCTAGCGAGCGTTCCGGTAGGTTTTCTTCTTCTAACACTTCAAGAGCCGCGACGGAGACAGCCGAAGCAAGCGGGTTTCCACCAAACGTCGACCCGTGCGAGCCTGGGTTGAAGACCGAAAGAATCTCCTGATCAGCTGCAACACATGAGATTGGGAAGACTCCGCCTCCGAGTGCTTTTCCGAGAATATACATATCCGGTGTGACGTCTTCCCACTCGATGGCAAACCACTTTCCAGAACGACCAAGTCCAGACTGAATTTCATCTGCGACGAAGAGGACATTATGTTCTTTACAGAGTTCAGATGCCCGCTTCAAATAACCAGCCGGTGGAATGATGATTCCAGCTTCCCCTTGAATCGGTTCAACGATGAACGCCGCTGTATTCTCTGTGATCGCCGCTTCGAACGCGTCGATATCACCGTATGGCACAACTTTGAACCCTGGCAATAATGGTCCGAATCCACGCTGATATTCCGCTTCTGTCGACATCGACACAGCAGCCATCGTCCGTCCATGGAAGTTTCCTGAGCAGACGATGATTTCCGCTTGTCCCGGAATGCCCTTCACGTCATATGCCCAACGACGTGCTGTCTTCACGGCCGTCTCGACCGCTTCAGCACCCGTGTTCATCGGTAACACCATCTGTTTCTTTGTAAGCGTTACCACTTTGTCGTAAAAACGTCCGAGTTGATCGTTATAAAAAGCGCGCGACGTCAACGTGATCTTATCCGCTTGATCTTTAAGCGCTTGGATGATCTTTGGATGACAGTGTCCCTGATTGACAGCAGAGTATGCACTTAACATATCCATGTAGCGATTCCCCTCAGGATCGGTTACCCAAATCCCTTTCGCCTCCGAAATGACAATCGGTAGTGGATGATAGTTATGTGCCCCGAACTTCTCTGTCAACTCAATCACTTCATGTGTTTTTGACATATTGTTTCCCCCTTATTCAAAACTATCTTACTCTTTCAGTATATGACGTCCCTGTTTCTTTTGACAATGACGAACTTAAGCATTCCTTGAATTGGCAAATTAAGGTACACTGACATTAGAATATGCTTTTCGCATGACAGATTGGAGGAAATGATGTGGCTTCATTGCGTGATTTATCGGTAGATCAGTTCATCGATGCTTTGTCTGTCCCGTGTTGTTATATTTCTCAAGATGGTACGGTCCTATTATGGAATGAACACGCCGAGATTCTATTCGGCTGGGAACGTCAAGAAGTCCTCCATCAACCGCTGCCGGTCGTCCAGCAGCTTGACCATGCACTCGAGACGTGGTCACCACTCCTCCTTCAATACCCATTCTCGACAACGGCAATGACACCGTTTCAACATAAGGATGGTTCCGTCATTTATGCGACTGCCTACTTACAATCGTTTTCGCTCGAGAAAATCTATGGCTATTTTTTAGCGTTTCTCCCAAAAGGATTTGGACCTCTCATCAGTACAGAACAATTCAATCTACTTCATCATTTTCAAGAGATGATCAAACAGTCCACGCATTACTTGGCGACAAATGCGAAAGGGGAGATTGTGGATATCAACCCATCGTTATGCAGTCTACTCGATGCGACGGAGCAACAGCTAATCGGCCACGAATGGTTCAATCTCATCCATGATTCGAGTGACCAAGACGAGATTTCGCGTAACGTCTTAAAATCTCTAGCGACGAATAGAGTTTGGAACGGCGAGATGCCGATCTCCTGTAAGCAACATGAGTCAGAGCCGTGTTGGCTCAACTTGACTGTCGTACCAATTGTTAGTGAGAAGAATGAAGTGATTCAATATACCGCCTTCGGATTTGATGTGTCGGAAAAGAAACGCCTTGAAAAGGAAGTCCAGTCCCTCGCTTATCAAAATGAGTTGACCGGACTTTATAATAAGAAAGGGTTTTTACGTCGTTACGACTCCATCCTTCAGCAAATCGACGAGCGAGAAGGACTCTTTCATATTGCCTTGTTTGATATCGACCGCTTCAAAATCATCAATGAATCATTCGGCTCTCGTGTCGGGAACGAACTCCTGATTCAAATCAAGGAGCGCGCACTTCATCTCATTCCGGAATCCGCTCTTTTATTCCATCCTACGGGCGGACTGTTCGGTGTCATGTTCTTCGAGGAATCTAAGGAAGAAGTGTTCCAAGTACTTCGACATCTACAACACGAGCTGCAACGTCCGTTCCGGATTTACCATCACTCCATCATGGTATCGATTTCGATTGGATGCGTGTTTTATCCGTCATCGGCAAGTTCGCTCGAGGAACTGTATACACGTGCTGAAAGTGCCCTCTTCAAAGGGAAACAGATTGGCGTCGGTACGATTCAATTCGTGACAAAGGATATGGATGCTGCCTTCTCTAGACAGATCCATATTGAGAAGGCGATGTATCGAGCTCTTGAAGAAAAGCATTTTTATCTTGAATATCAGCCAAAGTATGAACTCGCCACAGACCGTCTCATCGGTTTTGAGGCACTCCTTCGTTGGCATCATGAAGAACTCGGACAAATCCCGCCTTCAGAGTTCATTCCGCTCGCGGAAGAGATGGCACTCATCGTTCCCATCAACAACTGGGTCATCTTAGAGGCAACGAAACAACTGAAAGCCTGGAAAGCCGAGTTCGATCAACCGCTTTCGATGGCAATCAACATTTCGCCTAATCAATTTCGGAGTGACAGTTTTTTGAATACGTTACGAAACATCAAGCAACAACTCCAGCTCGACCCAGCAGACGTCATCTTGGAAATCACGGAAAGTCTCGTCATGCAAAAGACCGATGAAATCATCGAACGCATGGAACAAATCAAGCGCTTGAACTATCGACTGTCGATTGACGATTTCGGAACAGGCTTCTCGTCCTTGCAGTATTTGAAGTCCTTCCCGGTCGATGAACTCAAAATCGATAAAGTCTTTCTCGATGATTGGATGGCATCCAAATCTCATCTCCTCGATGTCATCGTCCATCTTGGGAAGAGTTTAAATCTCCACGTCGTCGCAGAGGGAGTCGAAGATGAAGAGATGTTGGCACACTTAAAGTCGACAGATTGCGATTCTTTCCAGGGCTATTTATATGCGAGACCTGCTTCACCAAGTGTAATCGAACAATTACTCCGATCATCAAAAAACTCACCGAACGCTTGAGGCGCCGGTGAGTTTTCTTATAGGGCGATTGTGGCTGTCCAAAGCCCATAAATGCCATAGGTCGCACATAATAGAATAATCAAGGCAATCAACGACTGGGTACGGGTCAAAAATGGTCGTCCTTGTTCCCGTTCTGCCAAAAGAAAGACGAAGATGCCGGGTGCGTATAGAATCATCGCAATCAAGACATACTCGACTCCCGAAGCGTAGAGTAACCAGGCGGCGTATAGCGAGGCAATCCCGCAAACGACCATCAACCGTAGCGACGTCGTCCGCTTCGCCTCCATCCATCCATAGAGTGCCGAGAATAGATAAGGAACGAGTGCTGCGATTCCAGCGATGCTTGAAAGCACGAGATACGTCTGTTCTGAAAACAAGGCGATGGCCGTAACGACTTGAGTGAACGCTTGGGTGATGAATAGCGCGTTTACCGGTGTCTCGTTCGCATTCAAACGGTGAAATACTTTCGGAAACACCCCATCTCGGCTCGCTACGTACGAAATCTCCGTCGCTAAAATCGTCCAGCCGAGCAATGCGCCTGTTAATGACACGAGCAGTCCGATGTTAATCAATGTTGCGCCGAACGGGCCGACGACCGCTTCTAACACATATGCCATCGACGGTTCAGGCAACGCAGCGAGTTGCTCCTGTGTCATGACACCAAACGAGAAGATGGAAATCATCATATATATCAATAAAGTTCCAATCAGACCAATGACCGTGGCACGACCGACATCTTTTTTATGACGTGCGCGCGACGACAACACGACCGCTCCCTCGATCCCGACAAACGCCCAAAGTGTGACGAGCATCGTTGACTTCACTTGTGGAAACACATCCGCCCAAACAAACCCTGTTTCTCCCCAAAAATCGACTTGGAACGTATCGATTCGAAAGGCGAATACGATCAACACGATAAACAAGATAATCGGAACGAGTTTCGCAATCGTTGTTACGATATTGAGAAGTGCCGCTTCACGCATCCCGCGTGAAATGAGCCAAAATAAACCCCAAATCAGAACGACACTCACGAACAAGCGAAACAGTCGGTGTTCTGCTGAGAAAACAGGGAAAAAATAAGCCAATGTACTGAAAATCAACGTGATGTTGGCTACCGTCCCAATCCAAGCCGACATCCAGTATCCCCAGCCGCTGTTGAATCCAACAAACTTCCCGAAGCCTTCACGGGCATAAGCATAAATTCCACCTTCTAGCTCTGGCCGCGTGTTGGCTAAAAACTGAAAGACAAAGGCGAGCATAATCATGCCGACCCCCGTAATTCCCCATCCAATTAAAACTGGTCCGACCCCTGACCCTTGTGCCATGGCACCAGGCAAGTTAAACGCACCTCCACCAATCATAGTCCCAACGACCATTGCCGCTAGACCGAAAAAGCCGATTCCGGCTGAATGTTGTTTCAAGTTAACGCCTCCACTACTACTCTGTCTATACGAATAACTATACAAAAATATTGTATAATCATTCGTAGATTTTTTTATTCTACTTCCTGCAAGGATTGCTGAATAGTCATTCTGAATAAGTTTATATTTTCGGATAATTTGAAAAATTCCATTGCATATTCATGTCAGATGTAGTTTAATTACAACATATTCTAAATTATCAGAATTTTCGGGAGGTTGTATGATGCGTAACAAAAAATGGTTAGCGTTATCGGGGGTCGCATTATTGGCGACGGCTGCCTGTAGCACAGGAGATGACTCATCAAGTTCAGAAGGTTCATCTTCGAACGATGCGAAAAAAGAAATCACAATGGTATCGGCGACGGACTTGCCGCAGCTCGATCCGACACTTACAACAGACTCGACATCGGTCATCGTGACAAACAACGTGTTCGAAGGATTGTATCGTCTAGACGAGAACAACCAACCGACACCGGGGATTGCCGAAGATGTCGAAGTATCCGAGGATGGGCTTACATACACGTTCAAGTTACGTAACGCAAACTGGTCGGACGGTTCTCCAATTACAGCTGAAGACTTCGTTTACTCTTGGAAACGTGCCCTCAATCCTGAAACAGGTGCGGAGTATGCCTATATTCTTCAAGACTTGAAAAACGCGAACAAAATCCTTGCAGGTGAAATGTCGCTCGACAACCTCGGTGCAAAAGCGATTGACGAGAAAACGCTTGAAGTACAATTGGAAGCACCAGCTCCTTATTTCTTAGGATTGACTGGATTCCCAACGTATATGCCGCAAAAACAAGAGTACGTCGAAGAGCAAGGCGAAGAGTTCGCAACATCTGTCGACAAGACACTCTATAATGGACCTTACGTCTTGAGCGAGTGGCAAGACAATGCAGGATGGGTTTACAAGAAGAACCCTGAATATTGGGATGCTGAAAACGTCAAGATGGACACGATCAACGTCAAAGTCGTAAAAGACGTATCGACTGGGGTCAACTTGTTCGAGTCGGGTGAAGCGGACTACACGCTCCTCTCTTCTGAATTCGTTCCGCAATTCGAAGACAGCGACGAGTTCAAAACGCGTGCCGATGCTCGAATCAACTTCCTTCGTTTCAACCAAAAGAACGAAGCGCTCCAAAACGTCAACATCCGTGAAGCACTTGCGAAAGGATTCGACAAACAGAGTGTGACAGATGTCATCTTAACAGACGGATCGCAACCGGCGAACTATATCGTAGCGAAAGACTTCACGTTCACAGAAGACGGAGCTGACTTCCGTGAGAAGTATCCAGACCTCCTCAACTACAACGTAGATGAAGCAAAAGCCGCATGGGAAAAAGGATTAGAAGAATTAGGTGTTGAAACAATCGAACTCGAGTTCCTCTCACGTGACGAAGAAGCATTCAAGAAAGTGAACGAGTTCATCAAAGGCGAACTTGAGAAGAACTTGCCTGGTTTGACACTTAACATCAAACAGCAACCGTTCAAAAACTTCCTTGATCTTGAAGGGAAAGGCGAATATGACGTTTCTGCAGCTGGTTGGGGCCCTGACTATCAGGATCCGATGACATACCTCGACATGTGGGTCACAGACGGACCGTTTAACCGTATGGAGTACTCGAATGACGAATATGATCAGTTGATTCAATCTGCGAAGAAAGAAGCCGATCAGATGAAACGTTGGGAAGCAATGCAAGAAGCAGAACGCATCCTTCTCGAAGAAGACTTTGCCATCGCTCCGATTTATCAAAAAGGTGAGGCATACTTAGAGCGTTCAAACATCGAGAACATGTACCGTCACCCGTTCGGTGCCGATGCAAGTTTCAAGTGGCTTGACGTGAAATAATGATTGTAACCTCCTTGATTCCTACATGGACCAGGGAGGTTTTTCTGTCGTGAAAGTCTCTCTATAAAGAGTTTGACACTGCGGTTCACCTTATTAGCTGTCACGATCTGCATCATGAATGTATCTGGATTGGATGACAAGCACATCTACTTCGCCTCCATTTTGGTTGCTCGAGACACCTTGGTTTTCTTTGTACGTCATTCATCTCCATTACCACAGCCTATCACTGTACATCATAGTTCTCTTTTGGTTCATTCTCGGTAAACTACTCGACCGTCTCACTTATGCAGTGACGACCGCACATAAAAAATGACTTCCATCAAATCGATGGAAGTCATTTTCGTGTATTAAGCCTCACGCTTCGCACGGAGTTCTGCAGGTACTTTCCCACGTTTTGAAATCACTTCTGCGATTCCAACCAATACGATAAACGAAATCAATGCAGCGAAGAATCCGATCCAAATCGACGCTGTAATCCCGAGCACCAAGTAACCGATCGCCGAGACAACCGCTGCAAGAATAGCATACGGCAATTGTGTCACCACGTGGTCGATATGGTGCGAGCCCGCTCCTGTTGAGCTGAGAATCGTTGTATCTGAAATTGGTGAACAGTGGTCACCAAACACCGCGCCGGCCAATACAGCCGCAAGTGACGCGAGAAGGAGTTCCGGTTCAACAGCCATGATCAAGTCGGCACCGATCGGAAGCATCAAACCAAATGTTCCCCAACTCGTTCCTGTCGAGAATGCCATGATTCCGGCAATCAAGAAGAGAAGGAGTGGCAAGTAAGATGCAGCGATTGTATCTGTCACGAAGCTCGCCAAGTATTCACCAGTCTTCATGTCGCTGATGACCGCAATGATTGTCCAAGCAAACAAGAGAATCAAGACAGCCGGCCACATGGCACGAACGCCTTCCCATGCCGCTTTTCCATAGTCACGTGTTGGGATTTTACGTCCGATGAGAAGCAAGAATGCGACAATCAAACTGATGACAACACCCGCAACGAGTGAGCGTGTCACATCTGTCGATTCGAAGGCTCCAATCAACGAGAAGTCTTGACCGTCAGCCGCGAGCGCTTGACCACCCGTGTAAAGCATCGCTGACACTGTCGCAATGATCAGCGTGATAATTGGTACGATCAAATCACGTACTTTTCCACCTTCGTGCTCGTGTAAATCTTCGCTCATTCCCATCGGCTTTCCTTTTGCCGAATCATACAACTCCCCTTGGAGGGCACGAAGTTCGTGCGTGCGCATCGGTCCGATGGCAAGTCCAGTGAATGCCACATATGCTGTCAAGAGTAGTGCGAAGACGGCATAGAAGTTCATTGGTATGATTTGAATGAATGCAGAGAATGAAGAATAGCTGTCAATCGAGTATTTTGCCAAAATACCCGCGATGATGGCGATGATATATGCACCCCAACTTGAAAGCGGGCTGATGACACAGACCGGTGCGGCTGTCGAGTCAATCATATAAGCGAGTTTTGCACGCGATACTTTTTTTCGGTCCGTAAGCGGTCGGCTGATGTTCCCGACGGCCAAACTGTTGAAATAATCGTCGATAAAAATCAAAATCCCAAGTCCGAACGAGACGAGACGAGCGCCACGGGCCGTCTTGACGTTTGAAGCCGCCCATTCTCCGAACGCGCGGGCGCCGCCCGACGTTTGAATGATGGATGACAAAATCCCGAGCAAGAGCAAGAACGCAATCAACAAGACGTTCCATTCGTTGATGGCTCCATCCGCCCAGAATAAAGCGATGATGTTCGACCACAAGTATTGAATCGAATCAATTGGATTGAAGTTATGCAAGAGAAGGACTCCTGCGATAATCCCGACACCGAGTGATGGGATGACCTTTCGTGTTGTGATTGCCATAATAATTGCAAGTAATGCCGGTACGAGTGAGAGTACCGATGTTGAATAATCTACCATGCTGAATTCCTCCTTTTTTATTAGGATGAGGCCCCCTATGCTTAAAAAAACGCAAAGCGAGGGCATCGGCAACAAAGCCGACACCCTCGCTGGATGTTCCGTCTTTCTTAGCCGACTTGGAGCGCTCCATACGTAAATATGTATGGCAGTCCGACGGGTATTTCCCGTCAGCCCAGCACAACCCCACGGACATGGTGTTGCACTTCGGCGATCCTGCCTTTTTGTAGTCCTCATCGTTGTCATCCTCCGACTACTTACTCATCAGCATCGCACCTCTACCTCATCGATAGCACGAATATTCATTTAAAGTTACGTCTAAATTATCACAGGTTGGTGTCACATATCAATAGTTTTTTTCATCACGAATGATTCGCTTCAAGACAGCGAGTGCTTCTTGGTCATTCGTTTCCACCGCTTTAAAGAAGTCGTTGAAGAAGTGATACAACACGAATCGGTCAGCGTGAGACTTCGTCTGTTCTTTAATCGTAGAGAAAATGAGTCGTCGTAAACGACGTTTTGTCTGAGTTTCTTCTGGTAGTTCTTCGCATCGGTCCTTGAAAGCACGATATACAGAATTGATCAATTCCTCATGTTCATCATACGACCGATTGTAAGCAACTTGTTCCATCTGTAATATCCCCCCTTTCAATGTTGACCCGATGAAACTTGACGTAACTATACCAACTTCCCGTCACGCATTCAATCGTTATCGGCGGTTCTTAACAAAAATCATACGTTAGACCGAGTCAAGCGTTGATGAATGAGAACGTGGTCACGTCGAACAATCCCATATCGGTCAATTTCAAGTCAGGAATGACCGGTAAGGCGAGGAAGGACATCGTCAAATACGGATTGAAATGACGATGGGCTCCCACGACATCTAGCGCATCATTCAGCTGTTCCAGAATCTCTGCCACTTCACGATATGGTCGCTTCGTCATCAGTCCACCAATCTCGAGCGGAAGGACGGCAAGCACTTCTCCTTCCGATACGGCGACGACCCCTCCCCCTACTTTTTCAAGCGTTCTCGCCGCGAGCAACATGTCTTCCGGGCTGACCCCGGCGACGACCAAGTTATGGCTGTCATGGGCAACCGTGGCTGCTAGGGCACCTCGTTTCAAGCCGAATCCCGTTACCGGGGCAAGAGCCATATGGCCTGTCCCGTGATGGCGTTCGATGACGGCAAGCGTCGCGATATCCTGCGATAAATCTGCGCCTGATGCGTCTGGTTGGAACGTGAGACGCTGTCGTTTCGTCAACAAGCTGTTCGGAAGCACTTGAATGACATCGATTTCTTCTTCACTTGCGGCAAGTCGGAACGACTCGGCGGTCAATTCGGGTAAAGCGAGCTCACCTTTCATCGGTTTCGGCACTTCAATCCCTTCCGATTCAAACGTCGCATTCCCCTTCTCCGCGACGAGCGTACCATTCACATAGACTTGTTCGATTTTTACCGATTCGACGTCTGACAAGATAACGAAGTTCGCCTTCTTACCAGGTGCGATCGCCCCGACCTCTTTTAATCCATAGGCCTCTGCGGCATGTAGACTTGCGATGGCATAGGCCGTTTCCGGCTTAACCCCTTGCTTGATGGCGGTACGGATGTTGTAGTCGATTCCACCTTCCGCGACCAAGTCATCCAAATGCTTATCATCCGTACAGAAAAGGAAGCGGTGGGCATTGCTTTCCGTAACGGCTAGGCTCACCTTCTCCACGTTTCGAGCAACGGACCCTTCCCGAATTTGAACGTAGAATCCACGTCGCACTCGTTCAATCGCCTCTTCCGCAGTCGTACATTCATGGTCCGTCATGATTCCTGCAGAACGATAGACGTTCAATTGGTCTGGGCCAAGTCCCGATGCGTGTCCGTCGACCACTTTACCCGCTTGTTCCGTCTGTGCGATTTTTTGAAGCATGTCTTCACTTCCGGCTTCAACCGAAGGATAATCCATGACCTCGCCTAGTCCATGCACTCCTGGATCTCCTAAAAACGGTACCAAATCTTCCGCATACAGTTTAGCACCTGCATGTTCGAACGGTGTCGCTGGTACACAACTCGGAAGCATCATCCGAACGTCGAGTGGAAGTCCTTTCGCATCTGCTAACATGTACTCAATCCCGAGTGCTCCGTTCACATTCGCAATCTCATGTGGATCGGCAATCACGGTCGTGACACCAAGTGGTAAGACTGCTTTCGCAAATTCATGCGGGGGGACCATCGATGACTCGATATGGACGTGCGAATCGATAAAGGACGGCGCAAGCGTCCACGTCGGATCGTGATACTCGACCTCTCCATCGTACTCTTCCCCAATAGCCACGATATATCCTGCGTCGATGGCGACGTCTGTACGAATCGTCTCACGACTGTACACGTCAATCACTGCGACGTCTTTAAAGACGACGGCCGCTTTCTTTTTCTTTGCGGCGATGTCAATCAAATGTTGTTTCTCCATCTTTCGATCTCCTTATTCAACGTATTTTAACTATCTTACCAAGAATATTCTTTTCGTTGCAATTTCTTTTTCAAGTTGTGCGACAATGATAACATATCCGTCTGAAAGGGGTTACAACGATGCAATACAAATTAGGAGAGTTGACACCAAAAGTCGATCCGACGACTTATCTTGCACCAGGGGCACACGTGATTGGAGACGTGACCATCGGCGCTCACTCGGGAGTATGGTTCAATACCGTCATCCGTGGAGACGAAGGACCCATTCAAATCGGTTCATACGTCAACATTCAGGATGGTTCGATGATTCATCAATATGAAGGCTCACCGACAATCATTCATGACCGTGTCTCGATTGGCCACATGGCGATGATTCACGGCTGTGAGATTGAAGAAGATTGCTTGATTGGCATGCATGCTACCGTACTCGATGGGGCGAAGATTGGAAAAGGGTCCTTTGTCGCTGCCGGTGCGCTCGTCACACCAAACATGCAGATTCCTGAAGGGGTGATGGTCATGGGCGTCCCAGCAAAAGTCGTTCGTCCATTAAACGATGAAGATCGTTTTATCATGGAGAGAACGGTAAAGAAATATGCCAAGCGTGCCGAACAATATAAGCAGTCGTGCGTTCCAGTTCGCGAAATCCAACGATTGTGAAAGCGTTTACAAGATTCATAAAATGTTAACGTTTCTCTCGAATTTTCTACATAGTTCCTTTGTATACTGAAGGTGTAGCCAAGCTGATGTATTGAAAGGAGCCCACTCTATGTATCCGAACCATGATCAACTCATGCTAGACCTGTATGCCTCGTCCATCAATCCAAGTTATGGCCTTCATATCGATGATTCATTCGATGATGCCCTTCATGGGGCACATCGAGAGGTTTGGGAACGTATGCATTTGGATAATAGTAGAGAAGATTCTAAAAATGGAGGAACGACTGGATGATTCCAACGACTGTGATTCAAGATTGGCTCGCAACAAAAATAAAGCGATAATTGACCGATATATAGAGCAAGCGAGCGAAGGGATTCCCCATCGCTCGCTCTTTATTATTCAAACATGATGAGATGCGAATCAATCGGTTGTCGCGCTTTCGGTGTAGGGATATCTTCTGTGTCATATTTCCCGATTTGCAGGAGACCGATAAACGTCTCCCCTTCCGCCCCGATCATTTCCTTCAACCGTGCATCATCAAACAGTCCACCCGTCCGCCAGACCATTCCGATCTCACGTTCACTTAAGAGCAGCTGAACATTTTGAATGAATGTCGCCGTCGCGAGTAACGCGTCACGATTCCCTTTGTCCGTTTCAAAATGTTTTGCCGTCACATACATACAGGTTGCCGCATTTAAAATCCGTCCCGTCACTTTTTCGCGTTGCCCTTCTGACGCCTCCGAGAAGGCTGGTTCGAGCGCATCGAGTAACACTTGCTTCCCATCCCCATTGAACACATACACGTTCCATGGTTCGACTTTATTGTGAAATGGTGCATGATGTGCCGATTGCAACACTTCATAAAGCACTTTCGTATCGATTGGTGCTTCTTTGAACATACGGACCGTACGTCTTTCTTCAATTAGCTTTTGTGCTGCTGTCTTGGTCATGACCGTCACTTCCCCTTTTTTTCTCTTCTCTATCATAATTGAAAAACGTTCTCATTTCAAAATCAAAAAAAAGACTACAGATTGCTCTGCAGTCTTACGTTGATTGTCCAATGACCTCACATGCCACCAAGTCTTCAAACGTTTGGCGACGAACGACAAGTCGATGTGCCCCGTCCTTCACGAAGACAACAGCTGGACGAAGCATCTGGTTATAGTTGCTCGCCATGGAGAAATTGTACGCTCCTGTTGCTTTGACAAGTAATAAGTCACCTGGTGTGACAGGGGGGATCAATGAGCGGTTCGAGATGATGTCTCCCGACTCACAGCACGCTCCGACTATTTTTGCCTCGAGCGTCTTCTCTTCATTCATCCGAGTCGCTGCCACGACCTCATACTCCGCGTCATACAATGCCGGACGGATATTGTCCGTCATCCCGCCATCGACAGACACGAATGTACGAACGCCACTCACTTCTTTGACGGTCCCCACCTCATAAAGCGTGGCACCCGCATTGGCGACGAGCCAACGTCCCGGCTCAATCCCGATTTTCGGAAGTGGCAATTCACGTGCCTCGACCTCCTCGACCAACGTCTCCATCACTTGCTCCATCGTCTGGGCAAAATCGAGATATTCGTCTTCATCCAAGTAAGCGACGCCGAATCCCCCGCCGATGTTCAAGACGTCCGTCGTATAGCCGGTTTCCTGACGAATCGTATCCATGAAGCGCACCATCGTCTTCACCGTGTTGATGAAGAGGGTCGGATCTTGAATTTGAGAACCGACGTGACAATGGATTCCCTTCAACTGTAAGTGCTCGGCTTCTAACGTTGTACGAATCGCGTCTAAATACGTGTCGTCATGCGTCGGGAAACCGAATTTTGTATCAACCCCACCCGTTTGAATCGCCGCATGGGCACCCCCGACAACTTGAGGCACAATGCGGAGAAGCACATCGACTTCGCGATTGTATTCAGCCGCAAGTCCTGACAAGAGGCTGATCTCCCGCATATTGTCGATGGTAAAGTGTGTAATCCCCTGTTCGAGAGCATACGTGATGTCAAGAATCGTCTTGTTCGATCCATGGACGTGAATGCGCTCCGCCGGTACACCGGCATGCAGTGCCACGTACATCTCACCCCTTGAGACGACGTCGACACTTAACCCTGCGGCCATCACTTTTTCATAAACGGCCGCAATCGATAATGCTTTTGACGCGTATAACGCATACGTGTTCGGATACTTATCTAGAAACGCATTCTGGACAATTCCAAGGCGACGCTCTAGTTCTGGCTCACTCATGATGTATAAAGGTGTCCCGTACGTCGCTTGAAGTTCACGGACGGACACGCCTTCGATCAAGCATTCTGATTGATTGGTGGTGTACATACAATTCCTCCTTCAAAGCGATGTGAGACACGCCACGAACGGGCACAGAGCTGTTCTGAGTTGTTGGCATAGCCAACACGTGTCACGTCATCGATTTTCGTCTCGATCCCATATAATGCGACACGGTCGCCGATTTGTACGTCTTCGTCGACTTTGATGAAGCTATGGCTCATAAAGATGTTACTGATGAACGGGTATGCTTTCCCCGCGATGTGAACAGGCAAGTGACGTCTCGCTCGCATCAATCCATCCCCATATCCGACAGGTAAGACAGCAATCCGTTCTTTCGATTCCGCGGTATATCCCGTTCCATACCCGACATGAGCCCCCGCTTCGATGTCGTGGACGGCAACCACTTCGGTCTCCCAATAAAACGCAGGTACGAGCCACTCAACCGGCTCAACCGACGAATAACCGTATAAGAAAATACCGACACGCACATGTGTGCAATGGTGCAAGCGCAAGTCGTCTTGAAGCGTGGCCGCACTGTTCGCGGCATGAATCAATTCAAACGTATGACGTTCCATCAAACGTGTCGACCAGTCGGCAAAGCGTTCGACTTGGACGCTATGCTCGACTTCGGCATTGTCCGCATCCGCGAGCGGAAAATGTGTACATAGTCCGACAAGGTTCAATCCTTCATTTTGGCAGAAGGCAACGATCTGTAGCGCTTCTTCAAACGTTTTGGCACCGAATCGGTTCATGCCGACGTCTAATTTCAAATGAAGGCGAACGCCATCGAGATGCTCACGCTGCGAGACGAGCCATTCATACGAGCCGATTGCGACGTCAAAATCATGGGCATGCACGTGTTCCCACGTATATACCGGATTCATGACGAGGACGCGAGCCGACTCTGCATGCGCTCGCACTTCAATCGCTTCTTCTAACGTGGTCACCATGAAGTGACGGACTCCTTCATCATACAAAGTCGTCACAACTGGCTCCATTCCTAGGTTATAGGCATTGTTTTTCACGACCGCAAACACGGGGCGCCCGAGCGCTTCAATCCGGCGTTTGTTTTCGCGAATCGCATTCAAGTCAATTGTGACTCCCATCGTGCAAAACTCCTTTACTCTGTTACTGCTGATTTCACGAACGTGATCCAATCGCGGTGTTCCGGAAGTTGTCCTGTTACGGCTTCACGATAGCGTGTCAACATTTCTGTCGCAACCGTCTGGACACCTCCACCAATCGAGATATGGTCGACCTCGATGACGCTCGTCACCTCGGCTGCCGTTCCCGTTAAGAAGATTTCATCAGCCACATAGAGCTCATCGCGTCCGATATGGCGCTCGACGATTTCATAACCGGCCTCGCGAGCCAATTGCATCACCGTTTGACGTGTGATGCCATCGAGTACAGAACAGTCAAGGGACGGTGTCGTAATCGTTTTTCCTTTCACGAGGAAGATGTTCGCGACACTCGCCTCACTGACGTTTCCGTTCATATCAAGGGCAATCGCTTCATCGAATCCGTCACGGAGCGCCTCTCCTTTTAATAGCTGTGAGTTCATATAGTTCGAGGCCGCTTTCGCTTGCATTGGCATCATGGTAGAAGACACGCGGCGATACGAGGCCACTTTCGCTCGAATCCCGACCGTCTTGTTGAAATATTCACCGAGCGGCCAACACGAGATGGCAACATGTACCTTCGTCTCAGCAGTCGGCATAAGTGCCTGCCATGGTGTTCCAAGGAAGACGAACGGACGGATGTAGCATGCTTCAAATCCGTTTCGCTCAATCAATTCCATCGTGGCTTGTTCGAGTTCATCTACCGTATACGGTAGCGTGACGTGGTAGTATGCACACGAGCGAACAAGTCGCTCCAAGTGTTCACGTAATCGGAAGATAGCAGGACCTTCCTCCGTGTGATACGCGCGAATCCCTTCAAAGAACCCGCTTCCGTAATGAATCGCGTGTGTCATGATACTCGTGTTTGCGTCAGTCGGCTCAATCCAAGCCCCGTCTTTCCACATCCATTGTCCATACTGTTCCATAATGCAACTCTCCCATTCCTCATTTTTTATATTTTCTGTCTATTATACGTTAGAGAGAGCGTAAGTCATCAACAAGTTGCGTTTTTTCAGAAGTTTTTTCATCTTTCTGTTTGATGATTCGTGCAGGTGTTCCCGCAACGACAACACCTGGAGGGACGTCTTGTGTGACGACACTTCCTGCCGCGACAACTGCGTTTTCACCGACGCGAACGCCCTCTAAGATGACTGCGTTCGCCCCAATCATGACACCATCCTCGATGATGACCGGATCTTTTGAAGGTGGCTCAAGAACCCCTGCGACCACGGCACCTGCGCCAAGGTGAACGTTCTTCCCGAGCGTTCCGCGTGCTCCGATGACAGCGTTCATGTCGACCATCGAACCATCTCCGATGACAGCTCCGATGTTGACGACAGCTCCCATCATGACGACCGCGTTGTTGCCGATTTGAACGTGGTCTCGGATGAACGAGCCTGGTTCGATTCGGGCATTGAGTTGTGTCGTATCAAGCATCGGTACGGCACTGTTGCGACGATCATATTCAAGATGAGAATCTGTGATGACCGATGCATTAGCTTCTAAAAATGCCGCAGCGCGTTCTGCCGTCGTCAAGAACAGTTTCGACTCATCCGTTCCGAATGCTTTCGCTTCCTCGATTACAAGACCCGCCAATTGACCGTTGACGTAAAGCTTGACTGGTGTTTCCTTCTTAGCATCTTTAATATATTGTGCGATTTCATAAGCGTTTGTGAGTAACATGAGTAGCCTCCTCGTATAAGTTCGATAGATTATAAAGTCCTGCCGGGCGATCAATGATCGTTGCCGCAGCGGCAAGTGCCCCGTTTGCAAAGACGCGTTTCGATAACGCGGTATGTTTCAGTTCAATCATTTCATCATCTCCGGCGAAGAGCACGGTATGCTCACCGAAAATCGTGCCACCCCGAATGGAATGCATTCCTAACTCTTCAGCTCCACGCGCTTCCCGACGTGACGTTCGTTCGTAAATCGGTGTCACGTCACGCTTCGCTTCGATGGCACGTGCCAATAATTCTGCCGTCCCGCTTGGTGCGTCCACTTTCTTCCGATGGTGTGCCTCAATCACTTCAATATCATATCCGAGAGTGAGTGGGACGAGTTGGTCGAGCAACTGCTTCAAGAGCGCGATCCCGTATGAGGTGTTGTAAGACTGGAAGATTGGGATGTCTTGTGAAGCCGTTTCAATCTCGGCCAGTTCATCCGGTGTGAAGCCGGTCGTCGCGATGACGAGCGGAATATTGCGCTCCCGTCCGAACGCGAGTAAATCAGGGAGTAACGCCGGGTTCGAAAAGTCGATCACGACATCGACGGGTACGTCCACCTCATTCAGAGTCGCCGTGTGCTCGTCACTTCCCGGTGAGACGATTGCCGTTACGTTCACACCTTGCGCATGAGCGACCTCTTCGACAATGCGTCCCATTGCGCCAAACCCATGGATGAGAACATTCATTGTCTCACCTCATTGAATTGTTCCATCGCCGATAGTAATTTCGCCTCAGCCGTCGCGCTCATTGGAACGAGCGGCAGACGTGGCACACCGACTTCAAATCCTCGCGCTTGAAGCGCTGCCTTCACCGGAATCGGATTCACTTCTGCGAAAAGTTCATCGATGACTGGGAGTAAACGAATTTGCCACGTACGTGCTGTCTGCAAATCACCCGCCAATAGGGCGTCTGCCAACGCGACCGTCGCTCCCGGATAGACGTTTGATAAAACGGAGACGACCCCTTGTGCGCCCCAAGCCATGTACGGCAAGATTTGATCGTCATTTCCACAGTAAACGGTGAACCCTTCCGGAATATGGGCCATCATCTGCGCCATGACCGAGATATCCCCACTCGCTTCTTTCAAGGCCGTGATGCGCGGATGTTCCGCGAGCTCACCGACCGTTTCCGGTGTCAAGGCGACACCCGTCCGTGACGGAACATTGTAGAGCATGAGCGGAATCGGTGACGCATCCGCAATCGCAGTAAAGTGAGCAATCAGCCCGGCCTGTGTCGACTTGTTATAGTACGGTGTGACGACCATCGCCATCTCCGCACCAAGTTCGGCGGCCCGTTTCGTTTTCTCAATACTGACTGCTGTATTGTTCGAACCGGTCCCCGCGATGATCACGGCTCGACCGTTTGCGACCTCCACCGCTCGAACGAGCAATGTCTCAAACTCGTCATCAGTGATTGTCATCCCTTCGCCGGTCGTCCCACCGATGACGAGACCCGTCACACCTTCTTGGATTTGGTCTTCAATTAATGCCGCCCATGCTTCTAGATTCAACTGCCCATTTTCTTGAAATGGGGTAGCTAGTGCTGTCGCCACTCCTGTGAACATGTCATCTCCTCCTTATTTCGTCGCTGTTTGACTAATCATACATTGCGCGATTTGAACGGCATTCGCTGCCGCCCCTTTTCGGACGTTATCTGCAACGCACCAAAGATGGAACGTATTGGGTTGTGAATCGTCTCGGCGAATTCGTCCGACATACACCTCATCCGTCCCGTTCGCATCGAGCGGTGTCGGATATGTCAATTCGGATGGATTGTCCATTAACACGACCCCTGGTGCATCGGCGAGGACTGCTTTCAGTTCTGCGACTGTCGCATCTCGCTCGAGCGACACCGTGATCGAGACCGCATGACTGTTTCGCACCGGCACTCGGACACAAGTGGCCGTCACCCCGAGGTTTGGCGCATTTAAAATCTTACGTGTCTCATCCATCATCTTCTGTTCTTCTTTCGTATAGCCATTTTCTAGAAACACATCGATGTGCGGCAACACGTTATCATAAATCGGATACGGATAATTCGTCGGTTCCTCTCCGCGCGCACCGCGCTCGAGGTCATCGATCCCTTTTTGACCCGATCCCGATACCGCTTGATAAGATGTATAGGCGACGCGTGTCAGTCCGTATACTTCCGCTAGAGGCGCGAGCGCCACGACCGATTGAATCGTGGAACAGTTCGGGTTCGCGATGAGCGTTCTCTCCGGACTGAGTTCGACTCGGTTCACTTCCGGTACGATGAGTGGAATTCCTTCTTGCATTCGGAATGCACTTGAATTATCGATGACAATGACTCCTTGCTCACTCAACCGAGGGGCATATTGTTCACTGATGCTCCCACCTGCAGAGAAGAGTGCGATATCGATCGGGTCCGCATAAATCGCATCGGTCAATTCACGAATCATGATCGATTGCCCATTCACCTCGACCGTCTTTCCTGCCGAGCGGGCTGAAGCATAGAGTCTCAGTTCGCTGATTGGAAATTCATATTCTGTTAAGACGTCAATCATTTTTTGTCCGACGGCACCTGTCGCACCGACGACTGCTACGTTATACATTATGCTCCCCCCTTATAAGTGAAACCGGGCCGCAATGGCTGCGACTGCCGCTTCTACGTCTTGTTCTTGAATCGTATAGGAAATACTGATTTCAGACGTCGTGACTTGATAGAATGGAATCCCCATCTCACGGAATGTCGCGAAGAGCTCTGATGCGACGCCTGTCGCGTCTCGCATGCCGATTCCGACGACCGAAATTTTTGCATGTTCCGTGTGACGATCGATTTTGATTTGAGGCAAGGTCGCTGTCAACTCCGCGAGTGCCTCTTCTAAAAATGCCTCTTCATCGAGCGGACATGTGAACGAGAGGAACACTTCACCGTCGAATGCCGTCTGTGAAATCATATCGATGTTGACGTGTCGCTCTGACAATCGTTCAAAGATGTCTGCGACTCCCGCCGCCGTATGCGGAATATGTTTGATTGAGACACTGAGTACGTTCTTGACGACACTCACACTCGTGACTGCTTTCTGTTCCATCGCTTGCGTCGTATCCATGATCCATGTTCCTCCTTCGCTCGAAAGCGTCTTCCCAACAAAAATATTGACGTCATATTTCTTTGCGAGCTCCACGCTTCGCATCTCCATCACTTTAGAGCCCAGTGCGCTCATCTCCATCATCTCGTCATAGGAGACCGTATCAAGCCGTTTCGCCGTCGGATGGATTCGTGGGTCCGTCGTATATACACCCGCGACGTCCGTATAAATTTCACAACGCTGACTGAGGACGGCCGCCAGTGCGACGGCTGTCGTGTCCGAACCGCCACGCCCAAGGGTCGTGACGTCTCCCGCTTCATTCACGCCTTGGAATCCGGCGACAATCAGGACGTCGTATTGACGCAACTTCTCGTGTAACACTTCTTTCCGAATCGCTTTGATTTTGCTCTTCGTATGAATGCCCATCGTATCAATCCCGGCTTGCTGTCCTGTTAATGAGATGGCCGGTACGCCTCGCGAGTTCAAGGCGATACTGAGTAGGCTAATTGTCTGTTCTTCCCCGACGGCGAGTAGCCGGTCGAGTTCGCGAATCATCGGGCGATCCGTGATTTGTTTGGCGAGCGACAAGAGCGAATCTGTCGTTTTGCCCATCGCCGATACGACGACGACCAATTTTTCACCGGTCGCCACACGTGTCTGTAAATAGTCCGAAATGGCTTGTATTTGTTCGATTGTGGCAACGGAGCTGCCACCAAATTTCAGTACGGTTGTCATCAAGTTCCCCACTTTCAAGATGTCCACCAACAGAAAAAGCGGCAGACCGGTAGGAAGCACTCTCCCTACGGTCTGCCGCTTGTACGCGCAGTTGAAAAACGATTAAAGAATCGTTCCGTAGATAGCGCTCCATGGTAGTTGACCATGGCAGTGTAGGCGTTGTTCACGACTACCCCAGCCTTCATTCACACGCACGTGAACGTCGACTTCGGCGAATTTCCCCTTTCGGCTCGGTCCGGAGTGCGTCCGTTTCAACCAAGCTTACTCATGTCATTCGCAACCTCTATCTGTCAGTTGTTAGTATTAGTTATAACAAAACGAAATCTTCTTGCCAACCTTTTTTTAGAAAAATGGGATATTTCAAAAAAGGATTACCATGTTTTTCGCATCATGCGGTGTGGGAGATTGGCATCCAAAAACTCATCTCCGAACGCCTCGTACCCGAGCTTTTCATAAAACGGAAGGGCCGTCAGTTGTGCACCCAATCGTAGTTCAACCAACCCTTGACGTTTCGCGACACGTTCAACTTCAATCATAATGTCTTTCCCATATCCATGACCCCGGGCCGATTGAATCGTCGCCACTCGCTCCACTTTTCCGACAGTCGAGTCGACTGGACGAAGACGCGCTGTCGTCACAGGTTCGGAGTCAAGGAGCCCGACCACATGTGTACACATATCGTCTAAATCATCGTATTCTAAACTCGCATCAATTCCTTGTTCCTGAACGAATACGATCTCCCGCACTTGTTTGGCCTGTTCAATCAACGCTGGTTCGTTTCCCGATTGAATGATCAACATGGTAAAACTCCTTCCTGCAATCGTTTCACGATTTCTTCGATTCCCTTTTCTAGTTCCGCTACGGATGTGAAACGCGCTTGGGCCTGCTTATGGCTTCCACCGCCACGACCGATCTGCATCTCTTGGAGCGCCGCTTTCAAGAATGTGCCGACGGCGATATCCTGTGTCCCGTCATGCATAACGAACAATTTCTGCGTTCCATAGTTGGCGCCAACGGCAATTCGTCCTGTTGCTGCGATTCGTTCGATGATGGCGGTCGTCAACGTTTCCGCTTCTGTTCTCCCGACATGTAAGGCCACATAGTTATCTTCTTTCAACACGGCCTCCACTTTCGCTTTGGCAATCCGTTCTTCGAGCGTTTTGATTTCTTTTTCACGTTCCAAACGAATCGTATGTTCTTCGATTACACGGGCTGCCACGGATTCATTCGTTGTCGAGAATGTATGGTGAATCGTCCGCAACGCTGCTCGCGCTTGTTGAGTCGCCTTGATCGCTCGACTTCCCGCCACATACGTCAAGCGGAGATTCCCCCTCACTTTCTTCACCGCCGTCACATGGATGGTACCGAGTTGTCCCGTTGTCTCCACATGAGTGCCACCACATGCATTGTAATCTAGACCTTCGATTTCGACGATGCGAATCATCCCCGTTCGGTCCGTCTCTTTCCGTAAGCGCGCCCGGTCTACTTCTTCTTTTGGGATTTCATAGACACGAATCGGACGGTTTTCAAAGATGACTTGTTGCATCTCTTGTTCAAGTGCCTCAACGTGCGCCCAGTCCATCGTTGCCGTTTCAATCTCAATAGATGAATCGGTCTCTCCGATTCCAAAGCTGAGCGTCCGAATGCCATGGCGGTCTTCCAAAATCGCCGTTATCACATGTTGAGCAGTATGCTGGATGGAATGATCCCGTCTGACGTCCTCATCGATTCGAACCTCTATCGTCGTGCCCGCTGGTAATGATTCTGACAAGAGATGCCATACTTCCCCGTCCTTGATTTGTACGTCCAGTACAGGATGCCTCCCAATCCATCCACGGTCAGCCGGTTGTCCCCCACCTTCCGCATAAAACGGGCTGTTCTCGAGTGTGTGCCAATGACCGTTGCCGTCTTCCTTTATTGAGGTCACGACTGTACTTGCTGTATATGGTTCCATCTTGTCCTCCACCTTCTCTCTATAATCTGTTCAGACAACTAGTTTAATTTCGTCTATAATGAAACATACATCTTCTCAGTCAGGAGCGAAATGATATGTTAGAAATCGATAAACAATCTCCGTTACCTATTTATTATCAAATTGAAGCGTACTTAAAGCAACAAATTGATGACGGATTGTTAAAACCAGGAGACACCTTGCCTTCAGAGCGTGAATTTTCCGAGCAATTTCATGTCAGTCGGATGACGATTCGTCAAGCCATCATGAACCTCGTCAACGCCGGTTACTTGAGCCGTCAAAAAGGACGAGGCACGTTCGTCGCGAGTCAGAAGATTGCGATGACGTTATCGGGACTGACGAGTTTTTCCGAGGAAATCAAACATCGAGGCATGCGACCGCTCAGCCGTCTCTTGTCATACGAGGTCATTCCGGCAACGGATCGCATCGCGCAGCAACTGAGTATCCCAAATCAAACACCGGTTTATGAGATGAAACGGTTACGACTCGCCGATGATCATCCACTTGCGCTCGAGACCGCCTATATTCCCGTTCATTTATTGCCTGACCTGACGCAAGATGACGCCACGGGATCGATTTATGCGTATGCCGAACAGCATGGCTTACGCTTGAAGAATGCAACACAGACACTCGAAGCCCGGAGCGCCGGTCCAGAAGAAGCCAAACTCCTCACCATTTCTCCGAACGCACCGGTCTTGTTGATTGACCAGCGAACATATCTCGAAGATGGCAGCATGTTTGAATACAGTCGTTCGCTCTTCCGTGGCGACTCGTACTCTTTCACCGTCGCCATGGGTCGCATATAACGCACGAAACAGAAATACGATTTCCCACCCTCTTTTCGACTCATATTGGAACTAAACAATCTTATTCTACGTATAAAAAAACGCTCAGAAGATGAATTCTGAGCGTTTTGCATTTTTCGTAAGTCAAACTTTATTGTGCTTCATACGTTATTCCATTCGGGTCCAACGTGTAAGACTCTAATTCCGTATCCGTCATCGGCTCGACACGATTACCGGCGTCCGCTTGTTGTACACGATAGCGTACTTCTTCAAGAAGCGGTTCGTTCAAGAAATAGTAGAAGTGTCCGTCATCTGCCCGGGCACCTTCTCCAGTCAATTGATATTGCACCGTATTGTGAAGCGCGCCAACATCTTCACTTAAACGCATATAGTCATTCGGGCCAAGTGTCGTCTGCATGTTGTCGCCGACGGCTTTCAAGACCTTATCGTAATTGTTTAGGAGTGAAGTACCGAGTGATTGTTCGAGCACGGCATTGATGACTTCCATCTGGCGTTGTCCACGACCGATGTCCCCACGTGGATCATCGTATCGATTTCGAACGTAGGCAAGTGCCTCTTCACCAGAAAGCTGTTGAAGTCCTTGTTCGATTTGAACTGTCTCACGTGACGCATCGTAACTGTTTTGTTGTGATGAGAACGGAACATCAATCTCAACGCCACCTACAGCATCAATGAAATCAACGAACCCTTGGAAGTTGAGCGAGACGACATGGTCGATTTCAACACCGACTAAATCTTCGATCGTGTTCGTCGCCATCCGCATCCCGTTGTTTGGATTCGATTCATCCATCGAACCGAAGTAGTAAGCGTGTGTGATCTTATCTTGGTCAAGTCCCGTCTTGCCATAAGGAATGTTATATCCCGTGTAGTCAATATTGACATACGAGTCACGCGGGATACTGAGCATCGTCGTCTGCTTTTCTTTCTTGTTTAAAATGACGACAATCATAACGTCCGATCGTCCGAACTCGCCACGCGCTTTCTTCTGTGGCGAAAGGTCTGTCCCTAAAACCAAGAACGTCTCCGTATCTTCTTTATCATAACGAGTCGGCTCAACCGTCGGGTCATCCTCTAATGTGACTTGGGTGCCTGACAACATATTGTGGGCTTTGTAAAACGCTGTACCGTAAATGCTAGATCCAGCAATAATCGCAATCAGCACGAGGGCACTAAATATCTTATAAAACGCAGACGGACCTGTGCGCTGTCTGCGAGCATGTGTTCTAGAATTCATATCGGTCTCCTTCGAGTCAAAATAATGAGCTTCACTCATTATAGAGGAAAGCGGTAAATTTGTCGAAAACGTTTTGATGACAAATTCGTTTCTTTACATTTTCCCACAGTTGAACACAGAAAAACCCGCGGAGATGACTCCGCAGGTTCGTTAATCCCGAATGGTGAAAAATCGTGTTGCCGCTTCTTGCCCACGGGCTTGTAAAGATTCCGCACAGCGCGATGCAGCCGCCCCGTCGAGCACGACCGTCACACCTGGATGGGCCTGGAGGATTGTGGCCGGCCAGTCGACCGTCGGTACGCTTTCAATCATATGTTGTACCGCTTCAGCTTTCCGCACCCCTGTCGCGACTAAGACGATTTCACGCGCATTCATGATCGTATCGAGTCCCATCGTGATCGCATGCGTCGGGACGTCTTCCAATCGGTCAAAAAAGCGACGGTTTGCCTCTCGTGTTGATTCGGTGAGTTCGGTCACGTGCGTCTTCGCATCGAGGGCCGTGCCCGGTTCATTAAATGCGATGTGACCATTTTCCCCGATACCAAGAAGTTGTAAGTCGACACCAAGCTTCCGAACGAGGTCTTCGTAACGAGCCGCTTCCGCTTTTGGGTCCGGTGCGTCCCCTTGAGGCAAGTGACTCTGTTTGAATGGCACTTCATCGAAGAGACGGTCTTTCATAAAGCGGTTGTAACTTTGAGGATGTTCGGGCGATAATCCGATATATTCATCTAAATTGACGCTCGTCACATGGCTACAATCGAGCGCGTCCTGTTTAAACATCTGATACATCCCGACCGGTGTGCTACCGGTTGCGAGACCGAGTACAAAGTCATGTTTCCCTGAAATCCGTTCTTTGATTAGCGTATAGGCGATTCGTTCCGCGTCGTTCGCCGTCTTTGCGACTAGTACATTCATCTTTGTTCCTCCCGTTCATATACGATTCGACCTTTGACGAAAGTCATCTGAACATGTGTCGTGTCATCCCAAACGACAAGGTCTGCATCAAACCCCGATTTGATATCGCCTTTTGTCGTCAACCCGAATTCTTTGGCCGCATTCGTCGAGGTCATTTTTACCGCTTCTTCCACCGTACATCCCGTATATGCCTGAATGTTTCGGAATGCAGCATCCATCGTCAACACACTGCCCGCAAGGTTCCCGGCTTGAAGTCGCGCAGCCCCGTCCGCTACGATGACCGGTTGGCCGCCAAGCTCATATTGTCCGTCCGGAAGTCCTTTTGCTCGCATCGCATCCGTGATGACGACAAGTTCATCTGCTCCTTTTAAGCGAAACGCGAAGTCGACCATCTCCGGACGACTATGGATCCCATCCGGAATGATTTCCGCGATGACTCCACCCTCTAAGAGACAATAGCCTACCGTTCCGGGTTCTCGATGATGTAACCCACGCATCTGGTTATAAAGATGCGTCCCGTGTTTGACGCCCGCCTGCTTGTTCTCTTCAAATGTCGCGCTCGTATGGCCCGCTGAACCGATCGCACCGGTTTCGCGAAGTACCGCTTCAAATGCACGTGCACCTGGCCGTTCCGGTGCATACGTAACGAGGCGGATATGACCGCCGGCAAGCTCTTGCCATTTTCGGAACTGCTCGGCGTCCGGGTCGATAATATATTCCGCCGGCTGTGCCCCAGCCATCTCCACGTTGACGAAAGGACCTTCCAAGTGAATCCCGATGAGTGTCGTATCCTGCGCTTCGATGACGTTTCGGACCGCCTTCAAAGCATGCTCAATCGCTTCTTTTGACTGCGTGATGGTCGTCGCAAAAAAAGAAGTGACGCCTTCTTGTAGCATGTCGTTACTCAACTGCCGAAGTTTTGATTCATCCGCATCCATCGTATCGACTTCATATCCCCCGTGGATATGCACATCGATGAGACCCGGTGTCACGAGTGCTCCAGCGACATCAATCACATGCTCATCCTGTTGTTCAAACTGTTCCATCGATCCGATTTCATCAATCGTTTGACCATTCCATCTGATATATCCACGTTCCCATGTATGTTCTGCTGACACGATACGAGCATTGATCAATGTCCCCATCGGTTCACCACTCCTTTTTGTTTTCCTCCATGTTATCATATCGGATAAAAGTATAGTTGTATAGACCAATTTTAAATAAATAAAAGATTGTTCACATTTGCGAACAACCTTCTCCTCTCTATGTCGATTGAATCGTGCCATATCGTCGGACAATCCATACTAACCGGAGGAATAACAAGACCGCTCCGGCTGCAAGTCCAGCAATCAAGCCAATCCAATAGCCGTCTGGTCCAAACCCGGCGTGCTCTGCCAAAACATACCCGAGAGGTAAACCGATGACCCAATAAGCGACGAGTGAAAGGACGAGCGTGATGTTGACGTCTTTAAAGCCACGTAATATCCCTTGGATCGGTGCCGCGACGGCATCTGACAATTGGAAGAATACAGCAAAAATCATAAAGTGCGCTGCAAGGTCCACGACCGTCGGGTCATTCGTATAAATGGCCGCGACCCGCTCGTTTTGCCAAAACAAAAAAGCACCCGAAAAGATAGAGACACCGAGACAGAGCGCGAGCCCGATTTTTGCATAGCGGACGGCATCCTGCAGTCGTTTCGCGCCGAGCTCATACCCCACGACAATCGTCAACGCGCTCGATGCCGAAAGTGGCAACATGTACACGAACGAGGCAAAGTTAATCGCCGCTTGGTGAGCCGCGACGATTTGGTCACCATATGAACTGAGCAATACCGTGACCGCCGCAAAGATGCTGACTTCGGCGAAAATGGCGAGCCCGATTGGGGTCCCAAGTTGTAACAACTCTTTTTGTCGGAGCCAGACCATCCGTTCGGTCGTCCGTAAAAACTTGTATTCGCGGAACGGCTTCCCGTTTCTCACGAAGAAGAAGGCCATGAAGAAGAGTAGCCAGTAAGTGATGCTCGAGGCGATTCCCGCTCCAACACCTCCGTACGCCGGCACACCTAGTTTTCCGAAGATGAAGATGTAATTTAATCCGACATTAATGGGTAACCCTAATAGTATGAGGATCATCGAGACTCTCGTCTTGCCAAGGGAATCCATGAGCGTGCGTAGCACATTGAACAGGAACATCGGCAAGACGCCGAATCCAAGGGCAAGCAAGTATTGCGTCGCGATTCGTTTCCCTTCTACACTGAGCCCCATGCTCTCGATCGCCATCGGCACAAGGAGTGAGCCCAACGTCAGCGTGATTACGCTCAGCATGATGGCTAAATAGATACCTTGAAACAAGGTACGTTGAATCTGTTGACGGTCTCGCGCACCAAGCGCTTGCGACACGATCGGGGCCACCGCCAGCAAGATTCCACTCAGTCCGGTATACACCGGCATCCACAAGCTTGAACCGACTCCGACACCAGCCAAATCGACGGCACCCGCCCGTCCGGACATGACGGTATCGAAAAAGCTAATCAAATAAAAAGACACTTGCGTGACTAGGATTGGAAAGAAAATCGTGAAGAACAGTTTGATTTTTTCGTTTAATGAATGTGTTTGGTACATGGACAACCCTCATCTCTTTTTCAGAAAGGAACTTATAATTATGAATCAACGGCATGCAGAAAAACTTAAATTTGAACTGTTGGAAACGTGGAACACGTTCAATCACTATGTGACGGAAGCCCTCACCTTTAACAATTCTGAGGATATTCACCGCGCCCGGGTGCATTTACGGAAACTGATCACCTTCATGCAACTATACGAAACGAAGCCGGCGACGTTTCGACAACTCAAACAATTGATGGAGGCACTCGGTCATGTGCGCGACCTCGACGTCCTCATCGAAACGTTTGATTCTAAATCCGAACTCGACCATGCGTTTCTTGAAGCGATGGAGACAGAACGTGCCATCGCACGGACGATTCTATCTACCCGTGTCAGTGAAAAAATGACACCGTCGCTCGATCAACAAGTACGTCGCTTCATCGGTGGACCGTTATTTCGTGCGTTCAAAAAAACGAACGCCTCCCCGATGTTAGAAAAGGCGAAAAGTGAGCGCAAGCAACGTGTGCGCGTCTATCATGAACGATCCAGTGGAAAAGAACAACTTGAAGCGCTCCATAAAGTCCGTTTAGCCGTCAAACGCGAACGCTATTTACATGAGTACTTGCTAAACTATGAATCGGATGCATCGATGGACACTGTCCGAACGTTAAAAAAAATGCAAACCGAACTCGGTGAGATGAACGACCATGACCAACTGTTAAAGCGTTGGCGGGCCTTCACCCCTCGAGCTGAACTACAGTCCGAATACGACCGAAAAATTGAAACATTACAGCAGGAACTCGATGCATCCGTGGAGCACCTATCGATTTAGCGAGATGTATAGCGCTCAATCAATAGTTCCAACAACTTCATTCCGGCAATCGAGTTTCCTTTTGAATCAAGTGCCGGACCAAATATGCCAAACCCGACGTTATTCAAATCCAGTTCGTGGTTCCCGACCGCCAAGATGGCACCCGACACCCCACTTTTTCCTGGAAGACCAACCCGGACAGCGAACTCACCCGATGCATCATACATGCCACACGTCGTCATGATGGCCTTGACGATTCGGACGACCCGACGTGGAATCAACTCTTCGCCCGTATCCGGGTCTTCTCCATTCCCTGCAAAGACACGCCCGATTCGTGCTAAATCAAAACAATCAATCTCGATGGCACACTGTTTCGTATACACATCAATGATCTCATCGACATCACCTTCCACAATTCCATGGTGACGCATGAAATAGAGCAAGGCACGATTCAAGTCGGTCGTCTCGTATTCAGAGCGGGCGACTTTTTCGTCGTACGTGACCTCCTCGACCGAGCGATTTAACAACGTCGCTAAAAACTGGCGGAACTGATAGATTTTGAGTTCTGCCGTCTCCCCCAAAATCATACTCGTCACCGCTAACGCCCCGGCGTTGATCATCGGATTGAGCGGTTTTGACGGGACCGTTTCCTCAAGTTTGGCGATGGAGTTGAATGCGTCCCCCGTCGGCTCCATCCCTACTTTCGAAAAGACATAGTCCTCCCCGAACTCCATCAGTACATAACAAAGGGTGAGCGCCTTCGATACGCTCTGAATCGTAAACTTGTGATGAACATCCCCCGCATGAATATACGTACCGTCCGGCAAACAAATTGCCACCCCGAGTAAATCGTTTTTCACATGTGCGAGTTCAGGGATATAATCTGCCACTTTCCCTTGAGCCGTGTACGGACGACACTCATCAACCAAGTGATTCAACTGTTGTTCGAGTACATTCATTCCATCACCTCATGTTCCATCAAATTTCAACCGGGTCATCTTATCATATTACCCGTCTGGTGGTCCATCATCTTTATACCAGTCTTCATCCGCCCAAATCATCGGTGGACTTTCCTCGTCTCCAACCAACTTTTCTCCATGTCGATTCATCGACAGAATAAACCCAGCTATGCCTACCATTACAAGCGTCGCAACGATAAGGAAGGAAGCCATTCCATCGTCCCCTTTCGAATTCGTGACAAATATGTCTAGAACTCCGTGACACTTATCCTATATCTCCGTCAACATTCCCGGTACCGTTAAGACGACAACAATTTCAGAGAAATGGGTGAATCAATTGAATCGAATCGCGATTATCGGAGGTGGCATCACCGGACTTGCCGCAGCCTATTATGCCAAAGAAGCCGGAGCTCATGTCACATTGATCGAGGCGCAGGACCATCTCGGTGGAAAAATCAAGACCATTTATCGGGATGGGTTTACGTTAGAGACTGGACCCGACGGTTATATGGCACGGAAGCCGACCTTGACATCACTTATTACGGATCTCGGTCTCGCAGATCAACTCGTCCGCTCCAGAACCGGGACTTCTTACATTTACGTACGGAAGCAACTGAGACAGATGCCGGCCGGATCGGTCATGGGCATCCCGACCAAGTTTTGGCCGATGGTCAAAACGGATCTCTTTACTTGGAGAGGAAAACTTCGCGCCGGATTCGATCTCGTGATTCCACGCGTGTATGCAGGAGAGGATATCTCGCTCGACCGTTTCTTTCGGACGAGACTCGGCTCAGAAGTCGTCGATACGATGATCGAACCGCTTCTGTCCGGGATTTACAACGGGACACTCGAAGACATGAGCATCGAGTCTACTTTCCCTCAGTTTATCACGATTGAACAAAAAACTCGCAGTCTGATTCTCGGAATGAAAGCACTCACTCCTCCCGTCCAAGCTGGTGTAAAGCCGTCCGAGACTGGTAAGTTCCTGTCGATTGAGCAAGGACTCGGAGCACTCGTCGAGGCGCTCCGTCCGTCAATCGATCGACTCATGTTAAAGACGCTTGTTCAATCCGTTCGACCTCATGAAGTCACATTTGCCGATGGGACGGTCGAACAGTTTGACGGCATCATTCTTGCGACTTCCCCTCAAGCACTCGGACCTCTGCTCGGATTCCCAGAAGCCGAACGCTTGTCATCGTTAAAACGTACCTCTTCGATGACCGTACTCGCCGCCTTCGACGAGTCAGATGTGGATGCGTTAGATGGAACCGGCTACGTCATCGCCAAATCGGAAGGAAACGCCTTGACCGCTTGTAGCTGGATGCATAAAAAATGGCCACACCTAGCTCCTAAAGGAAAAGCATTGCTCCGCATGTATATCGGTTCAGAACATGTCCCGTCCCTGCTCCATGAAGAGGATGATCAAATCGCAAACTTCGCTTTAAGCGAACTTCGACGCATTCAAAAAGTCGGGACTCCCCTCTTCACGAAAGTCGAACGACACATTCAAACGATGCCACAATATGAAGTCGGTCATAAACAGGACGTCCGCGCGTTCGAAGAAGCACTTCTGAAGTGGGACGGCGTCGAGGCGTGTGGTGCCATACTTCATGGAGTCGGATTACCTGACTGCGTCGATTCTGCCAAACGGGCGGTCGATCACTTACATCTTCGACAGGCGGTGACGGTATGAAACACATCGACTATAACGAAAATCCGTTCATCGTCATTTGGGAAGTCACACGGGCCTGTGCGCTCTCCTGCGTCCATTGCCGGGCAGAGGCACAATTTCACCGTTACGAAAACGAACTCGATACGGAAGAGGGAAAGGCATTGATTCGCGAGATTCATGCGATGGATAACCCGATTCTCGTCTTTACGGGCGGTGATCCTCTCATGCGTGAAGATTTATTTGAATTGACCGCATACGCCTCTTCCCTCGGGATGCGCGTCTCGATGACACCTTCCGCCACACCTCGAGTGACTCACGATGCCGTGAAACGAGCGAAAGCGGCTGGTTTGTCACGTTGGGCCTTCTCCATTGACGGACCGGACGCCGTGACGCATGACTATTTCCGCGGCACACGTGGCAGTTTCGACCGTACCATTCGAGGAATCTCATATTTCCGAGAGGAGGGAATGTCATTTCAAATCAATACGACGGTGACCGAATACAACGTCAATCGATTACCGGAAATGGCGAAACTCGTAGAATCCCTTGGCGTATCCGTCTGGACGCTCTTTTTCCTCGTGCCGACTGGACGTGGATCCCTGTTACAACCCATTACACCTGAGCGACATGAGGAAGTATTGAAATGGGCGTTCTCCCTACAAGAGACGGCACCCTTCATCATCTCGACGACGGAAGCCCAATTTTATCGGAGAGTCGCCCGACAAGAAAATCAGCGCCGCCGGACAGCAGGGCTCCCTCCAATCGGACATCCCCATGACGATTTGGCGAAGGCACCTCGCGGAACGAATGACGGCAACGGATTCGTCTTTATCTCACATACAGGGGACGTCCAGCCGTCCGGTTTTTTACCGATCCCCTGCGGAAACGTCCGAACGACACCTCTCGCCGATATTTATCGCCATCATCCGACGTTCAAGGCGCTGCGTGATCCCGACACTCATCATGGCAAGTGTGGGTATTGTGAGTATCGGTATCTATGTGGTGGTTCGCGGGCTAGAGCCTATGCGGTCACTGGCGATTATAAGGAGGCGGAACCGTACTGCATCTATCAGCCGGAACGTCCCCTCGTTTCACAATAAAGATTCCCATTTATTCCCTCTCCGTGTAAGATTGAATTATATGATGAGAAGGGAGCCACGTAGGTGCAGTCATTACCGATTGACGGATTATTCTATATTGGGTTGGGTACAATTTTTATCGTTACGACTTTACTCGGGTTCGGAATCAAGCGATGGACGAAACAAGGTATGATGGGATTTTACACGCTACTCGCAACAAGTCTTGGCTTATTCTTTTGGCTACTGCTCTGGTTTCAAGAAGCGACCCGCGCCAGCTTTATGGGAACCATCCCATGGGTACTCAACTTATTTTTCGGAACGGTACTCTATCTCATTTTTATAGGCATCAGTTATTTAATTTTGAGAAGAAAGCGTCGGCATACATAAAAGAGGAATCCGGTTGTGGATTCCTCTTTCTTTATGCATTGACTGTCGACGGGCGTAACGTCAACGCCCCGTTCTCGACATCGATGATGACCGTTTGACCATCCTCGACATCTCCAGCGAGGATGCTACGGGCAAGTTTCGTCTCAATCGTCCGTTGCACGTACCGGTTGATCGGTCTCGCACCGAATTGTGGTTCATACGCTTCGTCGGCAACGAACGTTTTGGCTGCGTCGGTGATCTCGATATGAATCGAGCGTGTCGTGAGCCGCTCGCTCATCCGTCCGACCGCTTTCTCGACGATTTGACCGATTTGGTCTTTCGTGAGCGGATGGAACAGAATCGTTTCATCGACCCGGTTCAAGAATTCAGGACGGAAATGGCGACGGAGTTTGTCGAGCACTTGACGCTCTTCGTCCTCATCAATCACGCCATCTTTCGCCGCTTCGAGCAAAATGTCTGCCCCAATGTTCGACGTCATGATGACAATCGTATTTTTGAAGTCGACGATGCGCCCGTGCGAATCGGTCAATCGACCATCATCGAGCAATTGTAGCAAGATGTTGAAGACGTCCGGATGTGCCTTCTCGACCTCATCGAGTAAGAGGACCGAGTACGGGTTACGGCGAACCGCTTCGGTCAACTGGCCGCCTTCCTCATATCCGATATAGCCAGGAGGCGCTCCGACGAGACGCGACACGGCATGTTTCTCCATATATTCACTCATATCGAGGCGAACGATATGGTCTTCTGAGTCAAACATCGCTTCTGCGAGCGCCTTCCCGAGTTCTGTCTTCCCGACCCCCGTCGGTCCGAGGAAGAGGAATGAGCCGATCGGACGATTCGGATCTTTGATGCCAGCACGCGCCCGAATGACCGCATCGCTGACGAGACGAATCGCATCATCTTGTCCGAACACGCGTTTATGCAAGACCGTTTCTAGATTGAGGAGCTTATCCCGCTCTCCTTCTGTCAGTTTCGTCACCGGTATGCCCGTCCATTTTGAGACGACCTCGGCGATTTCTTCTTCCGTCACCTCTTCCCGCACGAGTTCGCGTGTCACCGAACTCGCCAACTGTTCCGCTTCTTCGAGTTCTCGCTCAAGCTCCGGGATTCGTCCGTATTTCAGTTCCGAGGCCCGGTTCAAATCGTAACGACTCTCTGCCTCTTGTAACTCGAGACGTACTTTCTCGAGATCTCCGCGGATTTGTTGTACGCGGTGCGTCGACTCCTTCTCATTCTCCCAGCGGAGACGTAACGAGTCAGACTGTTCACGAAGTGACGCCAATTCCTGCTGAAGCGCCTCAAGTCGCTTCATGGAAGCGGCATCGCTCTCTTTTTTAAGAGCCGCCTCTTCGATTTCAAGCTGCATGACCCGACGGACCAATTCATCGAGTTCAGCCGGCATCGACTCCATCTCCGTCCGAATCATTGCACACGACTCATCGACGAGATCGATCGCCTTGTCCGGCATGAAACGGTCGGTGATATAGCGATTGGATAATACAGCCGCTGCGACGAGCGCATTGTCATGGATGCGTACCCCGTGGTGAATCTCGAAGCGTTCTTTCAAACCGCGCAAGATGGAAACCGTATCCTCGACATCCGGTTCAGCGACAAGTACTTGTTGGAAACGCCGCTCGAGGGCCGGGTCCTTCTCGATATATTGACGATACTCGTCAAGTGTCGTCGCACCGATACAATGCAGTTCGCCTCGGGCGAGCATCGGTTTCAACATGTTCCCGGCATCCATCGATCCCTCCGACTTCCCTGCACCGACAATCGTGTGCAGTTCATCGATGAAGAGGATGATGGTGCCTTCCGCTTCTTTCACTTCGGACAAGACTGCCTGTAGACGTTCCTCGAACTCCCCACGATATTTCGCACCGGCAACGAGGGAACTCATATCGAGACTGAAGATGGTTTTGTCTTTCAAACTTTCCGGCACATCTCCACGAACGATACGCTGGGCGAGCCCTTCGACAATCGCCGTCTTCCCGACACCCGGTTCCCCGATGAGGACTGGGTTGTTTTTCGTTTTCCGACTCAAAATCCGGATGACACGACGAATCTCGCTATCCCGTCCGATGACCGGATCGATTTTCCCGGTCTTCACTTCTTGAATGAGGTCTCGTCCGTATTTCGTCAAGACGTCATACGTCGCTTCAGGCGACTTCGAAGTGATCCGACGATTGCCTCGTACGGCGACGAGCGCCTCACGGAGACGGTCTTCTGTGATCCCTTTTCGCTCGAGCATCGCCTGTGCTTGACTACTGTTCAACAAGATGCCGAGTAAAATATGTTCGACCGATACGTATTCATCGTTCATCCCTGTCGCTTCTCGCTCCGCCGTCGTTAGAACGTTCAGCAAAGAAGCCGAAATCATCGGTGTCGTCGGATTTTGAAGTTTTGGTGCATTTCTTAAAGAAAGTGCGACTTCGCCTTCAATCTCAGACACGTTGATTTCCATTTTTTGAAACAGCAACGGCGCGATCCCGTCCGTCTGCGAAATCATGGACGCCAAGACGTGCCACTCATTGATTTCACTATGATGATATTGTTTCGCTAACGCCTGTGAACTGACAATGCATTCATGTGCTTTATCTGTAAAACGATTAAAGTCCATCACGATTCCTCCTTATTCATAACGTTCGATTTGCTCATAAACAGAACGGTACGTCTCATCAAGAGGCAGGTCGACCTCGAGTTGGACGAATAAGTCCGACCGCACCTTCGAGGCGGTCATGACACCGCGACCAGGGATCCGCATCCGTTGTCCCGGACGGCTTCCCGGTTTCACTTTCAGCTTCACGCGTCCCCCGTCGAGCGTGGCAACGATGACGCTCGCCCCGTCTAAAAAGTCGAGCGGACGCAATCGTTTCACGGTCACGATATGCTCTCCTTCACGACGATACGTATCGTCATCCGCAAAGTGAAGTTCGACATATACATCTCCTCGGTTTCCCGATTGTCCGACGCGGCTACCTTTTCCTTTCAACCGCAACTTCTGACCTTCGTAGGCACCTTGTGGAATTTTGACGTTCACGGTACCCGTTTGAAGACGTAGACTCACTTTCGACTCTTTCGTCAATTGACTGAGCGGGATGTTGACACGAACAGTCTCATCCAAGTCTTCCTCGACTGCTTGGTCAAAGAAGCTTCCGAACATATCTTCAAATCCGAAAGTCCGAGAGGTCGTACGCGATCCGCCTCCGAATTGTCGGAATAGATCTTCGAATTGTGACGAGCCTTCCCCGTAAGTCTCTCCACCGCCACCGAACCCTTGTCCGAACGACGGTCCATCCGGGCTACCGTATCGATCATAGTTCGCCTTTTTCTCTGGGTCGCTCAATACGTCAAACGCTTCCTGGACCGACTTGAATCGTTCTTGTGCGCCAGGGTCTTTATTGACGTCCGGATGGTATTGTTTCGCCAGTTTCCGGTATGCACGTTTAATCTCTTGCTCGGTCGCCTCCTTGGAGACACCGAGCTCGTCGTAATAGTTTTTAGCCATATGGATTCACCTCACCTATCCCTTTCCCGTTTCTGTTAACTCTATTCTACTCAATTGGTCAAATAAGGTCAAAGATAATCCTTTCACTTTTCATACGAAAAAAAGAAGAGATTCGTTTCAAAAAACGAACCTCTTCTCGATTAGAAGTAGACTTTCGGGCTATCCATGCCGTCCTCAAACACAATCGTCACTTCAGGGTCTCCGCCAAGTGACGTCACGTTGATACGAACCGGAACGTTCCGGCTATATTCCCAACGGTTTTCGAGCAAGCCGACCACGTGTTGTGTGAAGCCGACGAGCTCAGCGCGACTGTAAAACTGAATCGGGATATCAATCTCCATTCTCGATAGATCTCCGTTCTGATAAAAGCCCTTCCCAATCATCCCGCTATAGTCCGGGAAAAGGTCGGCAATCCGATCGCTGAAGAGCGTAAATTTCTGAGCGTCCTCGCGTACGTCAGACGTCGCCGATGTCGACGGGAAATAGTAGTACTTCTCATCGATCGCTTTCCAGTCGCCCGATTTGACTTGATCCGCCGTCCCAACGAAGGCCGACTTGATATAGTTCCCCGGTGTCGGTGAACCTTGTGTCGATTTCATATAGAGCGCGACATTGATATCGAGGTCCTTGAAGTCTTCACGCTTTCGTAATTGGGAGACGAGTTCGTTCGCCATACGTTCCCCATCTGCGATTACTTTCTTTTGATCGAGTTTGACGGTATATGTCGGACCATAGTTCGGTGCTTGGAAGACATATTCACGGTTCAAAATAAGTGCAAACGATACGCCCCCAACCTGGTACCCGCTGTCCTCTTTCGTCATGTAATTTTGTTCGACAATCGAAGCTAAATAAAGCGGTGATTTCTTGTTCGCATCGACGAACTTGTCGTCTTCGACTTCTGCCTTGCCATCCGCATAAGCCGGGTTCAAGGGGGTCAACCCTTCATTACTTTTATCTTTCCGTGCGAGCAGACGAGATACATCCTCCGCGTTCAACAGCTGTCCCTCTTGATAAGCGAACTTTTCCGGGTCGAACGCGTCCGTTGAGTGACGCATGAGACCGAGTTCGACTTCTTCGAGTTCTAACGATGAACTGACTTGACGTTGGGCGAGTCCTCTCGCTGCCGCCGGTTTGAACGGAATGACCATCTGATAGTATGAGTCACGGGCTTCAATCGCTTGTGTGACGCCTTCGGCCGCTGTTTCGTCCCCAGTTGGTGTCGCTTCTTCTTCACCCATCGGTATTTTCATTGAACATCCACTCAACAATAGCGCCGAGGCGATTGTCGGGATGACGAGTTGTTTCCATTTCATCTATGTCTAGCTCCTTTGAACATCGTTTCCTATTTCACTTTGTCCATTATAACAAAATCGTTCCACGAAAAAAGTATCGAAGCGGAATCAGAACAAATCCCTTCTCGGATGAACGAGAAGGGATTTCGATTTATGGTTTCGTTGACGGGTGGTTGCGACGAATCAACAGTAGGAGTCCTGACGCGAAGAGAAGTGTACCGAGCATGACGTGCCACAGATCATCCGCTTCGCCTGTCATCGGAAGTACGCCTTGTGCGTAGGGATCGGCTTCATCGATGTGCTCGACTCGTTTCGCTCCACTCTCTTTGACGATGACTTTCACGACAGGTGGTGTGGCTTTCACCTCTGTCTTCTGCTTGTTAGCGTCTTGTTTTGGCTCTTCTTTTACCGGAACAGGTTGCTTCACCGCCACCGGTACGTCAACGGAGCGAGTAACCCTGATCCCTTCATCCACCTCGAAGATGAATGTGGCACGTTGAATCAATTCAGCCCCGGCTCTCACATCATAAGATGGGAGGAGCGGAAGCTCAAACGAGAACGTCACTTCTTCTTCCGGACCGAGTCCGTCTCTGAAGGTAGGAATTGCTTCGACTTGCTCCGTGAATCGTTGATTTGCCTGGTTTCGTTCTTCTTCTGTCAAGGCACCGCTTGGCCATGTGAGCATCGCGTCCGCTAAAAACAAGGTGACTTTCGAAGGATTGGTGACCGTATACGTATAGCGAACGGGCTCTCCCGGTTGAACGGTCGCCTTCTCAACCGTCGCATTCACGGTGAAGTCTGGTGTTTGTAAAAGGATTATCTGTTGACTTTCTGATGTGACGACCCGGTTGAATTCATCCAGCCCGGTCACTTGAAAGACACTGCCGATTTCAGGATGTGCGTCGAACGAATATCCGGTCGGAATCGATAAGACTTCTGTCACTTCCACCCGTTCCCCCGGCAAGAGACCGTCTTCTCCTATTAATTCATGCAAACGATCAAATACGTGTTGATTGAACGATTCGATTGATTGATGATCGATGTCTCCGCTCACATACTCGTGAGAGAATTCTGTCACCGTCATCGGCGTGTCTCCTGTGTTTTCTACAATGAACGTATACGATATTTCGCCTCCGACAACGGCTCGGTCGACTGCGGCGATATTGATTGCTTCAACGGCGAGCTTCGGTAACGTCGGTTCAGTCGTCGGCTCTTCGACGATTGGTTCTGGTTCAACCGGTGGCGTCACTTCTTCTGATAGATCTGGTTCTGTGACAACAGGCGGTTCTTCCTCTTCGACAGGATAGGCTTCCGTGATGGTGTTTGGAGAAAACGTATACGGTACACCTTCCGCATTGTAGAGCGTGATGAGGTCAATCAACGAGTCGTCTACTGCTTCCGCATCAATCATAAATCGCCAAACGTCAGCTGATTCACGGCTCCCGTAATACGTGATTCCTTCATAGACGAGACTTGATTCATATAATGTTTCGCTTTCCTCATCTGTCAAATTCACTTGAATATACCGGAACGTGGTCGTGTCCGCTTTGGCGGTAGGCACCCCAAATAAGGTTGAAAGGAACATGAGGATGGTAAATACGGCTACGAAGCGCTGGATGTTGTGTGTCATGATGTTGGTCCCTCCTCTAAGGTGAAAACAAGCGCTCGAATCGCAATCGTTCCGATGACGACGTTCACCACGTAGAGGAATGAGAGGAATGTGTGTGTGAACGTCATGATGTCAAAGGGTTCTCTCGCAAAAATATATTAGCATTTTGATTTAGTTAATCTATACCCCTCACACGCTTGTGCGAACCTGCTCAATCCCATTTATTTCCGAAAAATAAAAAACGTTCGCCGAAGCGAACGTCCAGACTGTAGACAAAGTATAGGTCTTATGCACAATCCGGACACGGCTCGCTTTCCTAGGGGCAAGCAGGGAGCCGCATCGCGACTGCGTCACTGCTGGGTCTCCCTTTGCTTGCTATTCCCTCAGAAGTCTCGCCTGCCCGTTCTTGGTCACCTTTTGTCCTTCGTCCCATATAATGGTGTGAGAAGAACACACAGAGGGCGGATCTAATGATCAACAAGTCGACACCATCCATCCTTCACGGTCTGACGAACGGAACGGATGTTGAACAGCGGCCCGAGGAGGATGATCTCGGCGTTTACCTTCCCTTTCCCCTAAAACATCGATTCAAAGTAAATACCGAGCTTTTTCTTCGGCTGTCGTGACCTTAGAAAAAGACAAACGGCCGCCAGATGACGACCGTTTGCGTTGCTCGCCCGACGGCGCCCCGACTCCTTCAGGAAAGCAATCCGACGGAGACCCAGCAGCGACCTAGGTCGCGATGCGGCTCCGGGATTGCCTGAGGAAAGCGTGGGCGCCGGAAGGACGAGTTCGAACATGTTATTTGTCAACAAGCTGAACGTTCGCCGAAGCGAACGTCTTATGCTTGTTCATGTAAAAAGTCGAGCAGTTTTGCCTCATCCCATACTTCAATTCCGAGAGATTCCGCTTTCGCCAGCTTCGAACCTGCTTTTTCACCGGCGACGAGCAAGTCTGTGTTCTTACTTACACTTCCCGTTACACTCGCTCCGAGAAGTTCAAGCTGTTTCCCAGCCTCGCTACGTGTCATCTCATGCAACTTCCCAGTCAATACGACTGTCTTCCCAGAGAGCGGTGCTCCTTCCATCGTTGGTCGTTTCGTTCCTTTGAAGGAAAGATTGACTCCCGATTCTGAAAGTTCTTTGACGAGTTCACGTGCTTCCGGTTTTTCGAAATAGAGAACGATCGATTCTGCCATCTTTGTCCCGATGCCATCGATGGCTGTCAATTCTTCGACTGTCGCCGCGATGATTGCCTCCATCGTCTCGAACCGTTCTGCAATCAAAGAAGCCGCCTTTTGTCCGACGAGTCGAATCCCGAGGGCGAAGAGCACCCGTTCCAATGAATTTTGCTTCGACTGTTCGATTGCCGAGAGCAAGTTCGTCACTGACGTCTCGCCCATGCGCTCGAGTCCAAGTAAATCATCTCGGTCCAAGCGATACAGGTCGGCCACATTGTGAACGAGCCCTGCTTCGTGAAGCTGCGTGATGACTTTCTCGCCGAGCCCGTCGATGTTCATCGCTTGTCTCGACACGAAATGGATGAGTCCTTCAAGCAGTTGTGCCGGACATTCCGGATTGACGCAACGATGATCCGCCTCTCCTTCGAGTCGAATCAACTCCGACCCACACGCCGGACAATGCGTCGGGAATTCAATCACCCGCTCTTCCCCGCTCCGTTCACTCGCCAGTGCCGATACGACGGCCGGAATGACATCTCCTGCTTTTTTGATGACGACTCGGTCACCGATATGAAGATCTTTTTCCTTTATAAAATCTTCATTGTGAAGCGTCGCATACGTCACGGTCGACCCCGCCACAGAAACCGGGGCAAATCGTGCCCGTGGTGTGACCTTCCCCGTACGACCGACACTAAAATCGACGTCCTCGATCGTCGTCACGACTTCTTCTGCCGGGAACTTGTACGCGACGGCCCAGCGCGGACTTTTAGCGGTGAAACCAAGTTGTTCCTGTTCTTCATACCCGGCCACTTTGATGACAATCCCATCAATTTCATATGGGAGGTCACTCCGTTTTGTCACGTATGTCTCAATGTAATCCCACAGTTCATCCGCCGTCTGGCATGTTGTATAATCTCCGCTCACTGCGACACCGAGTCGTTTCAAATAATCGAGTGATTCGTCATGTGACGCGACGAGATCGTCTTGCGACACCAAACCGTATGCGAAGAACGCCAAATTTCTTGACGCCGCAATTTTTGAGTCGAGTTGTCGAAGTGAACCGGCAGCAGCGTTTCTCGGATTTGCGAAAAGTGGTTCGCCGATACGTTCTCGTTCATCATTCAATTGTTCGAACGAACGTTTCGGCATGTACGCCTCACCTCGCACTTCAAACGTCACGTCCTCATTTAATCGGAGAGGGATGGAACGAATCGTCTTCAAGTTTTGCGTGATGTCCTCACCCGTCGTCCCGTCCCCGCGCGTCGCACCACGGACGAGACGACCATTCTCATATTTTAACGAGACAGCGAGACCATCAAATTTGAGTTCTGCCACAAATGTCGGCGTGTAGCCGAGATCTTTCTCGATTCGCTCCACCCACTCGACGAGTTCCTCTTTCGAGAAGACGTTGCCAAGCGAGAGCATCGGCGTGTCATGTGTCACTTTGACAAATGCGTCGAGCGGAGCCCCTCCGACGCGTTGCGTCGGAGAATCCGGTGTTCGAAGTTCAGGATAATCAGTCTCGATTTGAATCAATTCGTTCATCAATCGGTCATACTCCGAATCCGGCACGCTCGGACGGTCGAGTACGTAATACTCGTAACCATATTGATTTAACGTTTGACGTAGCTCTTCTACGCGTTCTGCCATCTCCATATTCTCACCTCACGCTTTTTCGATAGGGGCAAATTTAGCCAATAGGCGCTTGATCCCGACTTCCGGGAATGCGATGTCGACTTCGAGTTGGTCGCCTTCACCACGTGTCTGTACGACCGTCCCTTGTCCCCATTTTTTATGATTCGCTTTGTCGCCGACATTCCATCCGACCGTTTCGGCACCGGACGATTGGGCGAGTTTCGGCTTCGGTTTCGAACTAAAGCCATTCACCGGTAACTTCCCTGGTGACTCGACCGGGTTCCACGGCATCGGTTTTCTCGCCTTACCGGACCGCTCCAACAACGTTTCCGGCAACTCATGCAAGAATCTCGACTCCGGGTTGTTTTGGAAGCGACCATATAGCATCCGTGACTGGGCACGTGTCAAATAGAGACGCTTCTCGGCACGGGTGATTCCGACATACGCAAGACGACGTTCTTCTTCCATCTCTTCCTCGTCGTTCAAGGCACGGCTGTGCGGGAAAAGTCCTTCTTCCATTCCAATCAAGAAGACGACCGGGAATTCAAGTCCCTTCGCCGAGTGCAACGTCATCAAGGTGACTTGATGTGACTCATCGACTTCATCGAGTGAATCGAGGTCTGAGACGAGCGTCAAATCGGTAAGGAAGGCGACGAGCGTCTGTTCATCGCTCTCTTTCTCAAAGTTTTGGGCGACCGACAGAAACTCTTGCAAGTTCTCAAGTCGGCTTTCCGCCTCAAGCGTCTTCTCGATTTTGAGCATCTCTTCATAACCTGTCTTCTTCAACACTTCCTCAACGAGTTCTGAAATGGAGAGGTAGTCCGCCATCTGCCGTAAATCCAGCATCATTTGGCGGAATTCCGCGAGTTTCGTCGCAGTGCGTGGGGCGATGCCTGACAATTCGATGTCACGAATCGCATCCATAAGTGAGACGCCTTGCATATCTGCAAAGTCACCTAGTTTATCAATCGTCGCAGCACCAATCCCGCGTTTCGGCTCATTGACGACGCGAACGAACGAGATGTCCTCATCCGGGTTGGCAATCAATCGCAAGTATGCGAGGACGTCCTTGATCTCTTTTCGCTCATAGAACTTCGTCCCGCCGACCATTTTGTATGGGATGTTCGATTTGAGGAGCATCTCCTCAAGTCCACGTGATTGTGCGTTCGTCCGGTAAAGGACCGCCATCTGTCCGTAGTCCATCCCTTCCATCTTCAGCTCTTTCATCTGGTTCATGATGAAGAACGCCTCATCGCGATCGTCCGATGCGACATGGAGCAACAATTTCTCCCCTTCGTCATTTTCAGTCCACAAGTTCTTCTCTTTCCGGGAAGCGTTGTTTTGGATGACGCCGTTGGCCGCCTCTAAAATCCGTTTCGTCGAACGATAGTTTTGTTCGAGCAAGATGACATGGGCGCTCGGATAATCTTTCTCGAACGTCAAGATGTTGGCGATGTCGGCACCGCGCCAACGATAAATGGACTGATCCGAATCCCCAACGACACACAAATTCTCATGTGCCTGTGCGAGAAGTTTGACGAGCGTATATTGGGCACGGTTCGTATCCTGATACTCATCGACATGGATGTACTTGAATTTCTTCTGATAGAACGCCAACACGTCCGGTGCTTCTTGGAATAAGTGAATCGTCTTCATGATCAAGTCGTCAAAGTCGAGCACATTGTTTTGTTTCAGCTTTTTCTCATACGCCGTATAGACGTCCGAGATGATTCGCTCGTACGGATTGTTCCCGACGAGGGCGGCCGCATCCTTCGCCGTGCGCAGTTCGTTTTTATGATTTGAAATCATCCCGAGAAGGGTACGCGGTTCGTACTTCTTCGGATCGAGGTTCAATTCTTTCAACACCTGTTTGATTGCTGTCAATTGATCCGAGGCATCTAAAATGGAAAAGCTCCTGTCATAGCGGATGCGATCGATATCGCGTCGTAAAATCCGGACGCACATGGAGTGGAATGTAGAAATCCAAATGTCTTCGGCGACACCACCCACAAGACGGGCAATCCGATCTTTCATTTCTCGTGCTGCCTTATTCGTGAACGTGATCGCTAAAATGTTCCACGGTGCCACTTGCTTCGCCGCCATCAAATAGGCGACACGATGGGTCAAGACACGAGTCTTCCCAGACCCTGCACCCGCCATGATCAACAGCGGGCCATCCGTATGCTTCACCGCTTCTGCTTGTTCCGGGTTCATCCCTTTGACTAATTCTTCGCTAAGATTATACATAATCGTTTCCTTCCTTGTTCCAAACGTTTGTTCTTATTTTATCGGAGTGCTCGTACAGTCGCAAGTGCTCCAGCTAAGTCTTCATAAATGATATTGCCGACAACAATCGTGTCGACATGTGCACCCATTAATCGTGCCGTCTCTTCTCCCTCAATGCCACCACCGTAAAAGAGATGTGCATCAGGTAACGCCAAACGAATCTCTTTGACGACATCAGGATTCCCGAGTCGTCCACTATATTCGATATAGAGCGAGGGAAGACGGAACAAGTGATGTCCAACTTCCGCGTATGCCACGGATTCTTCGATCGTCAAATCGCATCGCGCTTCCGTCACGTCAGCGACTTTCGCCTCCGGGTTTAAGACGAGATATCCTTGAGCCGTGACAAGACGAGCATCAAAGAAATGGCCGAATCGTTCAAACGCACGGGCATGATGACCAATGATCCATTCCGGAGTTCCTGCATTCAGCACGGTGGGCACGAAGTAATGATTGAATCCGTGGATGACTTGACTAGGATGGCTAATCTCAAGTGCGATTGGAATCCTGGCATCTCGGACTCTCGCATAAAGCGCAAATGTATTCTCTGCATCAATCCCATCCGTTCCCCCGATCAAAAAGGCGTCGGTCCCCGAATGGATAAGCGCCTCGAGCGCCTCATCTGTGAGCTCCTTATTCGGATCTAGTTTAAACACATGTCGCCACGTCTGAAATTCCAACTCATTCCCTCCTATCGAATCCTTCTATAGTGTATCGATTTTTTTCCTCCCGTGCATCTCTCCAACAAAAAAAGACTTGCCGAAGCAAGTCACGAACGTGCCGTACGATTCCGTTCCCGATCCGTCAACCATTTCGCAACAAGCAAGGCGAATAGACCGTAAACAGGAACGAACCAGAGCGGATTCGCTAAAAAGAATCCGAGCACCGGTATGTCAAGGAGCGGCGAGTCCGGTGAACAGAGTGCCGTTCCATTGACGATGGCGATAAACGGAAGAACCGGAACAATGAAGACGTATCCGAAGTTGATCCAAAATGCTTTCATATGACAATCTCCTTATCCTAAGATGATTGATTCTTTTGGATAGTTATACATCCGCTTCGGTTGTCTCCGTTGCAGGATGAGAATGAAGGCGATGACGCCGATTCGGCCGATGAACATGAGAATCGTCAACACCCATTTTCCAACGTTACTAAACTCGGAAGACAATCCGACGGATAGACCCGTCGTCCCGAACGCAGAACACGCCTCGAATAAGATTCGTGTCAACGAAGCATCCTCAAAATAAGCCATGACCATGACACCTGATAGTAACACGGCAAGCGAAACCGTAATGATCACGAACGCTTTCCAAATATCTTCAAGGACGATTTCACGACCGAAAATTTTAATGGACGAGTCCCCGCGAATGAAGGCGATGACAGCGAGAACGGCTACAGCAAACGTCGTCGTCCGAATCCCCCCACCGACAGACGATGGAGATGCCCCGATGAACATCAGGATGGACAGGAGCAACATGCTCGCTTCAGAGAATAGATTGACATCGACCGTCGATAGACCACCATTTCGTGTCGTCACGGATTGGAACAACGAATCCGAAAGTGCCAACCAGAGCGGCAAGTCCTTAAAGGCATTATTGTATTCAAAGATGAACAAGCCGACCGTACCGACGGCAATCAAAATAAAGAAGGTTGAGACCGTCAATTTCGTGAACAACGAGAATCGACTCGGGAACGTGTGACGTTTCCGTGTGATTCGGCTCACCAAGTACGTTCGAATCTCTACAAGCACCGGGAATCCGATGGCACCACCGGTCATGAGCGCGATTTGCGTAAAGATGACGAATGGGTCCTCACGGAATGGCGCGAGCGAACTTCCCGTAATGTCAAACCCGGCATTCGTCGTCGCACTGATCGACCCGAACAATCCTTGTAAGAAGGCTTCTCCGATGGTATCAAAATAATTTAAGTAATGGACCCCGAGCACGACGGCACCGACCGCCTCGATGGCGATAACGGTGATCACGATTTCCGTGATGTATTTAACAATACCAGACATGGACGTCTGGTTTTGGTCGCGTAAAATCAGTTGTCTTTCCCTAAACCCAATCCGTTTCCCAAGTAAGATCCACATGATGACGTGCAAACTGATCAATCCGACACCGCTCACTTGGACGATGAACAGAATGATAAATAAGCCGAACGTGGAGAAGGTATCGGTGACTACAATCGGTGTCAGGCCGGTGACACTGACACAGCTCACCGCAAAGAAGACAAGGTCGGTAAACGTGATCGTCACTCCAGGCTTATGGGCGATTGGTAAGGCGAGGAGCAAAACTGATAAAATCGCTGCCGCACTATAAATTAACACGAGTGTTTGGACCGGTGTTAAACTTCGAAAGAACAATTGTAAGTTCAGTTTCATGAATTTCTGTTGCATCTCGCCCCTCCCCTCCATCAAAAACAAGATGACTCTTACGAGTCACCTTTTGTTTGTTGTAGACGTTCAAGAGCGAGATCGTATCCACCTGTCCCATAGTTCAAGCATCGCTTCACACGTGAAATCGTGGCCGTTGAGGCGCCTGTCGCATCCTCAATTTTATGATACGTGTTTCCTTCACGAATTTGCCGCGCCACTTCAAGTCGTTGCGCAAGTGCTTGAATTTCATTAACAGTCGCTAAATCTTCGAATAATTGATAACAGTCTTCGAGTGTCTCGAGCTTCAAAATCGCTTCAAACAATTGATCGAGCTCTCGACCTCGTAATTTATCGAGTTGCATCCGCAAGCATCCTCTCTACTCATACTTCTTTCTCATTCTAAAGCAGGGGCGCCCCGGACTCAACTATTCATCGCAAAATCGCAGGAAATAGTACTTGTTTCTTCATGACTTCGTAAATGCCGAGAGGTGTCGCCCGAACATATGGCAAATGGGTAGATGCTAAAAATAGTAATGTATAAATCGGATCTTCGAACTGATAGCCCCTCGCCATGAGCTCGTCTCGCAGCTGTTTCTCTTGACCGATGAGTGTTTCGAGTGGCTCCGTCGACGTCATCCCACAGAGTGGTAACGGAATCTCGGCAACGATTTCGCCCTGGTCTACGAGGACAATCCCGCCTCCGAGCTCGTTCATTCGTTTGAACGCCAGTAACATATCCTGTTTACATTTCCCTAGAATCAAGTAGTCTCCACTGATCGAGTACGAACTGACAAGTCCACCAAAATCTCGGGCGAAACCTTTCAAGACTGTGTTCAATCGCCATTTCCCTTCTTTATCAAGCAACATGAGAAACGATTCGTCTCCATCACGCGGCAATGCATCTTGACCCGTGTCATGCGTAATTTTAAACAGTTTCATGATGACTGAGTTGATCATGTCGAGTCCGACGGGCATGCTGAAAGATAGGTCTTGTGGCGTCAGTTCGATTGAAACGTCTGTCGACGGCATCTTATTGAGGACTGCTTCCACTAATTCGTTCGGGAAAAGCGATACCCCATCACGATAAATCCATTGCCCTTTCGCAATCACAGCCGTCGGACGCGGTTCCTCGATGGCATCTAGAATGTTCAAGTGCGCGATACGGCCTGGCGCAATCGCCCCTAAAATGTGATCGAGGTCAAAGTGACGAGCCACGTTATGAGAGACAATCCGGTAGGCTTCGATAGCCGGTAATCCCACTTCGATCAAAATGCGGACAAGAGCATCCTGCATGCCGTCCTCATAAAAGCCCGGTGTCGAACCGTCCGTTGTCACCATGAGATGGTCGAACGCCGTCAGTCCATTTGCCAATAGATCACGGATCATCTCCGGCAGGTCCGGACGAATCGAGGAATGTCGAAGCGTCGTCGTATAACCTAGTTCCAATCGATTGAACGCCTCTTCCGCCGTCATCGCCTCATGGTCGCTGTGTACTCCCATCAACGCCATTTTAGTCAATGTCTTCCGCGACGCCCCCGGAAAATGCCCCTCGACCGGCAAACCGCACGTCTCGGCGTCAAGCATCCACTGAAGCATCTCATCATCACCCTTCAAGGCGCGCGGCCATGCCGTTAATTCACCTGCCATGACGACGTCCGGATGGTTAAACCACTCGTGAATGCGTTCCGAGTCGACAGCCACGCTCTCCCGGTCCAACTCCGTTTGCGTATCCAAACGGGCCCACCAATATGTACTCGTCGGCAATTGTTGAATCGCATCGAGTTGCGCAAACGCTTGCTCTTTATCTTGTAAAAAAAGCAGCATGTTGTCATTGACGAGCGTCGTCGTTCCACGCTCTCCTGCATATTTTGACAACGTCGCCGGATTGTATAATTGAAACGGATGAGCGTGAGGCTCGATATACCCAGGTACAATATACTTTCCTGTCACATCGACCGTTTCGACCGCTGATTCTGGTAAGTCTGGACCGACATACACGATGCGATCTCCCTCAATCCAAATATTCGCGGTTCTCCATTGTTTTACGTAGACGTTCAAATACGTTGCGTTTTGTAAGACGAGCGAAGGTGGCCGCAATCGATCTACGACTTCAAGTTGTGAACGAATCATCACTTTAGACCACGGTGCCCGCGCCGTTCTTTTTGTTGGCATCGAACCCAATCCTCCCTTTTTCCCTTTCAAAGCTATAAAAGAATAATTTTGAAAGCGTTTTCTTTACCTGTTTCAAGTTTACCTTTTCTCTGAATGGGTCGCAAGTTATGTTCCCTATTGTAACAAATTTCACATATATTTTTCACAAAAAAGGCGACTCTTCCTATGAAGAGTCACCTACATCAAATTTGAGTCATGACGGTTTTACGTAAGTACAGGTGCAATTGATTGACCGGAATCGGTTTACTGTAATGATAACCTTGAATGAGCGAACCACTATATTCTAATACGAACGCAAGCTGTTCCGGTCGCTCGACCCCTTCCGTGACAATCTCGAGTCCAAGCGTTTGGAAAGTTTGATATAGCCCTTCTAACAGCGCGCGGTCAAATTTATTCTCCGGAATCCCTTTCACGAAGTTTTGATCGATTTTAACGATGTCGAGACACAGGGATTGCAAGTATGAAAGCGACGATGTTCCGACACCGAAGTCATCAAGTGATATTTTGACACCGATGGCCTTTAACGCTTGAATGAATTGTTGAAGTTCATACACATTCCCACCGACTTCACTCTCTGTGATTTCCACATGCAACCGATGTGGGGGAAATCCTGTCTTAGCGAGCGTTTCCTCCAACGCTTCTAAAAACGAGTCGTCTAAAATCTGACGCTTCGATACGTTGATCGATAAAAATAAATCAAACCGCTCTGCGTACTCTTGAATCTCGGTGATGGCGCGCACAAGCACCCAGCGTCCCACATCCGAGATGAGCCCGAGTTGCTCCGCAACCGGAATGAACACGCCGGGAGAGACGAACCCTTTCTGTGGATGGTGCCAGCGAATCAACGCCTCGACTCCTCTAACTTGAAACGGCTGCGGAGAGACGATTGGTTGGTAATAGAGTTCGAACTCATCATGACGCAACGCATGACGTAAATCACGTTCCATTTCGAGCGCCTGCAAGTAATGACTCCCATCTTCAATCTCATGATAGGAAAGAATCTGATCTTTCCCGGATGCTTTGGCTTCGTGTAAAACGACATCGAGTCGCGCCATCATCACCTCATAGGAATGATGCGTCGGTCCTGTCAATTCGTCGATGCCGATACTCAAGGTCAAATGGTTCATCCCTTGCTTCAAACCCCATTCGCGCAAATCTTTCACCAATTGATTGGCGATGATCATGAGCTCCTCGGTCGTCCATTCCGGATGAATCAAGATGAACTCGTCCGCTCCGATTCTCGCAACGAAGCCATCCTCTTTATAGAACATCAAACGAGAGGCAAAGAACGTCAGCATCGCATCTCCCGTACGCTGACCAAATTGATCGTTGATGCGGCGGAAGTTGTCGAGATCGATTCCCATCACTCCAATCGACCGGGTCGTGTCCGGTAAGCTCACGAACATCTCTTCGACCGCCAATCGGTTCGGAAGACGGGTCAAGGAATCGCGGAAGGCACGCGTCAACGATTCCTTTTGTGTCTGTTCGAGTGCATCGAGCACCTCGTTCATGCTGATGGCCATCTCTTCGATTTCGTCTTGTTGATTCGGATGCAATTGAATCCGTAACCGACTATTTCGTTCTTTCGTAATCCATTTCAGTTCGTTGACGATGCCCATCAATCGTTTCGTGACAATTTGATTCACCGTCCAAAAGAGTGTCAACAATAGACCAAGACCGAGGACAAGAAGCCCGATCATCCCCGTTTCTAACATGGTCTGCGTGTTGATATAGTACGTTCGCTTCACCGAGAAGTTGAGTTCCCAGTTCGCATCTTGATAGACGGATTGAAGCGGTAACGAGACACGGGCAAATTGATTGTCTTGATCGACCGTCAACTGTTGGTGTGAAAGAGGACTGATCGATAATTTCGTTTTTGCTTGGGCACTCATCGCGGCCATGAAGTCTGGACCGATTTTCTGAATGAGCACGAGCGTCCCACCGGGTTCTCCTGTCCCATCACTCTTCACAATCGGGTGACTCATGAAGACGACCGGACCGAAATCGGTGCCATACACCGCACTTTGTTTGATTCCTGACGAGTTGACGTAACGGATCAAGTCGTTCGTGAAAATCTCTTTGTCCTCTTCACGATCCAATTCATAAAATTGAGTAAACTCCGAGTAGACGACATTTCGATCACGGTCGAGGAAAATCATTGCGCCGACTCCTAAGTTTTCGAGTGTCTCTTCCCCCATGTTATTTTCAATGAATGCCTCATTCTGATTTTGAACAAAATCATAGGCGTTCGTCCAGACTGACCAATCGACAAGAATCCGTTCGAGCATGAGTCGGTGATTGGCGAACACTTCTGACACACTTTCGATTTGATCGCGGGTCATCGCCCTGTCCTGTTCAATACTTTTCTCTACAAAATACGGTTTGATGACGAATAAAATGACACCGATGAAGAGTACGATGTTCACAGCTATCGCAATAAATAATTTTGTTTGAACACGCAGGCCGACCACCCTCCTTCTTCAAGCTACTTTATTATTGTAGAACAGGATGTCAGCATTTCCTTTTTTTCGCATGAAAAAAAGGATGGGTTGACCCATCCTTCAAATAATCTGCGTGAACGCCCGTGACCCGATGTCCGTTCGGTGGAACGTCTCAGGTAAATCGAGTTGTGAAATCGCCGCATACACAGCCGTTTTCGCCTCAAGCAGTGTCGGCTTCGTCGCCGTCACAACGAGTAGACGACCTCCGCTCCCTACGACTTGTTGGCCCTTCTTTGTCGTGCCGGCATGGAAGACCAGCACATCTTTCGGAAGCGACTCAAATCCTGATAACACCTGGCCCGTGATCGGTCGGTCCGGATACCCTTCGGCCGCAATGACGACACCCATCGTGTATCCGTCAATCCACTCAACCGAATACGATTCTTGGCGAACGACCGCTTCAATCACGTCCAGGAGCGGTGATTTCAAGTTCGGCAAGATGACCTCCGTTTCCGGGTCACCGAAGCGTGCGTTGAATTCGATGACTTTTGGTCCATCCACTGTCAAGATGAGACCGGCGTACAAGAATCCTTCAAATGGAGTACCTCGCTTGACCATCGTCTGTACGAGCGGTTTTATTACGGTCTCGACGGCCTCTTCATACACGTCCTTTGGCAGATGCGGCATCGGGCTATATGCGCCCATCCCACCCGTGTTTGGTCCCCCGTCGCCGTCATAGGCACGTTTATGATCTTGCGAGGTGATCATCGGAATGACACGCTCTCCCGAGACGAACGCCATGAGCGAAAACTCTTCCCCATCGAGGAACTCCTCGATGACGACTTGTGACTGTTGCCCAAATTTATCCGTCGTGAAAATATCACGTATGGCAGCTTCCGCCTCTTCGACCGTGAACGCAACCGTGACGCCTTTACCGGCAGCCAATCCGTCCGCCTTGACGACGAGTGGTGCCCCTAACTTCTCGATATAGGCAAGCGCCGATGCCGCATCCGTGAACGCCTCGTACGCCGCTGTCGGAATTCCGGCTTCCATCATGACTTCTTTGGCGAATGCTTTGCTTCCCTCGAGTAAGGCAGCCGCTTTCGTCGGTCCAAAGATGTTCAGCCCTTTGTCGCGGAACGTATCGACGACTCCTGCCATGAGCGACGACTCCGGTCCGACAATCGTCCATTCGATTTCGTTCTCTTCTGCGAAATGGGCGAGCGCCTCCACGTCTGTTTCATGGATCGACGCGCACGTCATCCCTTCCATGAAGTCGTTGCCCGGTGCAACGAAGACGTGATGCCCGTCTTGTTTCAACTTCCATGCGAGCGCATGCTCGCGCCCTCCTCGACCGATGACCAATACGTTCATGACGCAAACCCCTCTCAGTGTTTGAAATGTCTGACTGATGTGAATACCATCGTAATGCCATGGCGATTTGCCGCTTCAATCGATTCGGCATCGCGAATCGACCCACCCGGTTGGATGATGGCCGTGATGCCCGCTGCCGCTGCCGCTTCGACCGTATCTGCCATCGGGAAGAAGGCATCACTTCCGAGAGCCGCGCCTGACGCGCGTTCCCCGGCTTGTTCAAAAGCGATTTTCGCTGCACCGACGCGGTTCATCTGTCCGGCACCGATTCCAATCGTCGTCTCGTCTTTTGCGACGACAATCGCGTTCGATTTGACGTGCTTGACGACACGCCATGCAAGTTTCAAATCTTCCCATTCCGCTGCTGTCGGGCGACGATCCGTCACGATTTGGCATGAGGCATCATCGAGTGTCATGTCATCCCCGTCTTGTACGAGCAATCCTCCGGCGACAGCCGTAAGGCGCATGCCTGTCATCTGTCCCATATCTAACGTCAACAACCGAAGATTCTTTTTCTCTTTCAATCGGTCAAGTGCTGCCTCGCTAAAAGATGGGGCAATGATGATCTCTAAAAAGATGTTGCGAAGGGCATCTGCCGTCTCAAGATCGACTTCACGGTTTAAGGCGACAATTCCACCAAAGATTGAGACCGGGTCGGCCGCATGAGCACGTTCGAACGCTTGAGAAATCGTCCGTCCGACTGCAACGCCGCACGGGTTCATGTGCTTGACGACGACTGCCGCCGGCTCAGTCAATTCACTGAGTGCTTCGAGGGCTGCATTCGTATCTTGAATGTTGTTATACGAGAGCTCTTTCCCGTGAAGCTGTGTCGCATTTGCAAGTGTCATCCCGTCATATAACGGTGTCTTATAAAACGCCGCTTGTTGGTGTGGGTTCTCTCCGTAACGAAGGTCTTGAACTTTTTCATACGTGAGCGTCAACTGCTCTGGGAACGTTTCGCCGATTTGACGACCTAAGTAGTCAGCAATCAACGCGTCATAGGCAGCCGTATGTCGGAACGCTTTCGTCGCAAGACGTTGACGTGTTTCAAACGATGTACCGCCTCCACGTACTTCCTCGGCGACGAGTGTATAATCACTCGGGTCCACGACGACGGTGACACTCGCATGGTTTTTCGCAGCCGAACGCAACATGCTCGGTCCACCGATATCAATGTTTTCAATCGCTTCTTCGTATGTCGTATTCTCTTTCGCAATCGTCTCCTTGAACGGATACAGATTGACCACGACATAATCGATTGGTTCGATGTGATGATCTTTCATTTGTGCGACATGCGTATCGAGGTCGCGACGTCCGAGCAAGCCCCCGTGAACGAGTGGGTGCAACGTTTTGACACGGCCGTCTAACATTTCAGGGAACGATGTCACTTCCGAAATGTTTTTGACTGGTAATCCTGCCTGTTGAAGCGCCGCCTCGGTCCCACCTGTTGAGATGAGCTCGATGCCCGCCTCATGCAAGACGGTCGCAAGTTCGACAATTCCCGTTTTATCAGAAACACTTAATAATGCTCTCACTTGAAAACCTCCTGTTGATTCAATACTTGTTGTAATACGCGCGGATACAGTTGGTGCTCGATCGTCTGAATGCGACGCGTCGCCTCGGTGCGGTCACACCCTTCAATCTCGACAGACGCCTGTGCGATGATCGGACCCGTGTCCATCCCCGCATCCACATAATGAACGGTCACACCACTCGTCGGTACGTTGGCGTCAAGCGCCTGTCCGATCGCGTCTTTACCCGGAAAAGCTGGTAAAAGCGATGGATGAATGTTTAGAATGCGATTCGGATATGCGGATAGTAACACATTACCGATCAAGCGCATATACCCCGCCAACACGATATAGTCTACACGAAGCGTACGGAGCAGGACGAGAATCTCTTCCTCGAACTCTTCTTTTGACGCGTACGCCTTCGGTGTAAACGAAAAACTCGGAATCCCGTGACGCTCCGCTCGATCGAGAACAGTAGCTTCTGGTTTGTCCGTCACGAGCAACACACATTCAGCAGACAAATGACCATCGGTGATCGCTTGCCAGATCGCTTCGGCGTTACTTCCCGATCCTGACGCAAAGATGGCAAATCGTTTCATTGGTCCACTCCTGAAATCCGGATGCCTGGACGACTCTCGACTTTCCCGATTCGGTGCGCAGTCTCCCCGACACGTTCAAGCGCCGCTTCGACGAGTTCCACATCTTCAGCTCGTACCGTGATCATATACCCGATTCCCATATTGAAGACGTTGAACATTTCTTGCTTCGAGATGTTCCCGACTTGTTCGAGCCAGTCGAATACAGGAAGACTCGGCCAACTCGACGCATCGAACGTGATGCCAAGACCTTCTGGCAACATGCGAGGCACATTCTCATAGAAGCCACCACCTGTGATGTGTGCCATCCCTTGAACCTTGCCTGTCGAAATGGCCGCTTTCGCCGCTTCGGCATAAATCCGTGTCGGCAACAGCAAGGCGTTCCCGAGTGTCGTATCGAGCATCGCAATCTCATCCGTATAATGAAGACCTTGTGCTTCCACGATATGACGTACAAGGGAGAACCCATTCGAGTGAACGCCTGAAGATGCAAGTCCGAGCACGACATCTCCATCCTGGATCGTCGAACCGTCGAGCAAGTCCTCTTTCTCTACGACACCGACCGCAAATCCAGCGATGTCATATTCGCCATCCGGATACATCCCTGGCATCTCAGCCGTTTCGCCACCGACGAGCGCACAACCGGCTTGGACACACCCTTCCGCAACACCTGCGACGATTCGCTCCAGTTTGGCCGGTTCTGCTTTCCCGGTCGCAATATAGTCGAGGAAATAGAGCGGTTCTGCTCCATGCACGAGACAATCGTTGACGCACATGGCGACGCAATCGATTCCAATCGTGTCGTGTTGGTCGAGCGCGAACGCCAATTTCAGTTTCGTCCCGACCCCGTCAGTCCCGCTCACGAGAATCGGATGTTTCATGTTCATCGAACCGAGGTCAATCATCGCTCCGAAACTACCGAGTCCTGTCATCACTTCCGGACGCATTGTCCGAGCGACATGACGTTTCATACGGGATACGGCCTCGTACCCTGCTTCTAAATTCACACCCGCTTGTTCATAACGAACGCTCATCGCTTTTCCCCCTTAAGCCTTTGTCTCTGTCACGAGTTCTGCCAGTTCAGTCGGATAAAGTCCCGTGAAGCATGCAGCACACTGCCCGCGTAGTGCTCCTTCGAATGGACGATCGATGGCTTCGACCGTTCCATCCAATGTGAGGAACGCTAGTGAATCGGCACCAATCTCTTCTCTGATTTCTTCAATGGATTTGGTTGCCGCAATTAACTCTTCCTTGGTGGATGTATCGATTCCGTAGTAACACGGATGTTTGATCGGTGGTGACGTGATGCGCACATGCACTTCCGTCGCGCCTGCCTCTCGTAGTAACGTGACGATTCGGCGACTCGTCGTTCCACGGACGATGGAATCATCGACCATGATGACGCGTTTCCCGTTTACGACACCGCGTAACGCTGACAACTTCATCTTCACCCCGCGCTCCCGTAATTCCTGGGACGGTTGAATGAACGTCCGTCCGACGTAACGGTTTTTAATGAGTCCCATTTCGTAAGGAATTCCGCTCGCCTCAGCATAGCCGATTGCCGCAGAAATACTCGAATCCGGAACACCTGTCACGACATCCGCTTCGACCGGTGCTTCTTCAAACATCTTTTTCCCCATGGCCTTACGCGCCGTATGCACGTTGATGCCATCGATGATGGAGTCTGGTCTTGAGAAGTAGATGTATTCCATTGAGCACATGGCACGGACGGCCGCTTCACTGAATCGCTCTGACGTGATGCCTTCATTCGTGATCATGAGCAATTCTCCTGGCTCCACATCCCGTACGTACGTCGCCCCCACGACGTCAAACGCACACGTTTCTGAAGCGAACACGTAAGCCCCGTCTTCGGTTTGTCCGAGTGACAATGGACGTAACCCATGCACGTCAACACCGACGTACAGTGCATCTTCCGTCAAGAACAGGAATGCGAATGCCCCGACGAGACGGGCCAAGCTGTCGGCGATTCGTTCTTTCAACGAATTGCCGCGACTCCGCTTGATGAGGTGGGCCACGACTTCCGTGTCGGACGTCGTCTGGAAGATCGCGCCTTCCGCTTCGAGCATATGTTTCAACTCGGTCGCATTCACAAGGTTTCCGTTATGCGCCATCGCCAAATCGCCAGTCAACGACTTGAAATGGAGCGGTTGAACATTCTCGAGCGTGTTGCCGCCAGCCGTCGAGTAGCGGACGTGTCCAATCGCATGATTCCCGGTGAGTGCGTCGAGAGATGTTTCGTCAAACACTTCGGTGACGAGTCCGAGTCCACGTTTCGCGTGGAGACGCTCTCCGTCTGCCGTGACGATTCCTGTTCCTTCTTGGCCACGGTGTTGCAAGCTGTGAAGTCCGTAATAGGCTAGGTGTGACGCTTCGATGTGACCGAACACACCGAAGACGCCGCATTCCTCGTTCATGCCTCGGATGTCATATAACATGGAATAGCTCCTTCCCATACACGCTCTAACTCTTTCACGTCCATTTCAATCAAGCGGTCGCTTGCGCGAACGACAAGAGTGGATGTTTCTGTAACTGTCCCGATTGCTTTTCCGTTCGTCATGCTCGCGAATGCCTCGGCATGTGCCTTGTCGACCGTCACGAGGAAACGTGACTGTGATTCACTGAATAGCGCCGTCACGAGATCTGTGTCAATCGTCACGTCCACGCCGAACCCTGTTCCAAAGACCAGTTCCGGTAACGCTGCCGCAAGACCACCCTCTGATACATCATGTGCCGCCGTGACCAGACCTTCACGGATAGCGTGAAGCAACGCCTTTTGTGTCTGACGTTCTTCTTCAAGATTGAGTGTCGGTGCATGACCGCTCACTTTTCCGTCTTGCAACATCTGAAGGGCACTTCCGCCAAACTCTGCTTTTGTCTCACCGAGTAAGAAGACGACGTCTCCCGCTTGTTTCGCAAACGATGTCGTAATATGTTCTGGTTTCTCGATGAGCCCGACCATTCCAACGACCGGTGTCGGGTAGATGGCTTGTCCGTTTGATTCGTTATAAAGCGATACGTTCCCTCCGATGACTGGCGTATCGAGCGTACGACACGCTTCTGCCATTCCTTCGACGGCTTGGTCGAGCTGCCAGAACCCTTCCGGTTTATCCGGGCTCCCGAAGTTGAGACAGTCCGTCAAGGCGATTGGTTCTGCACCACTTGCGACGATATTTCGTGCCGCCTCCGCGACAGCGATGGCTCCACCGACACGTGGGTCGAGATAGACATATTTCGCATTGCAGTCTGTCGTCATCGCGAGCGACTTCTCCGTCTCACGAATGCGAATGACCGCGGCATCACTACCTGGTGCGACGACTGTCGACGTTTGTACCATATGGTCATATTGCTCATACACCCAACGTTTCGAGGCGATGCTCGGCATCGCAAGGACATCTTTCCATGTCGCCATCACATCTTCGACGATTGGTGTGACCGGCTCCATTGCTTGGAAAGCTTCATAATATGCTGGAACTTTAGACGGTTTATGATAGACAGGAGCGTCTTCTGCGAGTGCGTCGACTGGTACTTCCGCCGCGACTTCCCCTTGATGAACGAGACGAAGTACTTTTTCTTCAATGACTTCCCCAACTTTGATTGCATGAAGTCCCCACTTCGTGACGATTGCTTCGATTTCGTCTTCATGTCCAGCTTTGACGACGAGGAGCATCCGCTCTTGCGATTCCGAAAGCATCATCTCGTAAGGTGTCATGCCTGTCTCACGTTGTGGGACGAGGTCTAGATTCATCTCGATTCCCATCCCTGCTTTCGATGCCATCTCTGCTGACGATGACGTCAATCCGGCTGCGCCCATGTCTTGAATCCCGACGAGCGCGGGGTGCTTGATGACTTCGAGACACGCTTCGATCAAGAGTTTCTCCATGAACGGGTCTCCGACTTGGACGGCTGGACGTTTCTCTTCCGCGTCTTCCCCGAGTTCTTCAGAAGCGAACGTGGCACCATGGATTCCGTCACGTCCTGTCGTTGCTCCGACGTACATGACCGAGTTCCCGACACCTTCCGCGATTCCTTTTTGAATGTCTTCATGACGGATAAAGCCGACGCACATCGCGTTGACGAGTGGATTTCCTGAGTAAGCCGGGTCAAAGGCGACTTCCCCACCGACAGTCGGGATACCGACACAGTTCCCGTATCCAGCGATGCCGGATACGACATGACCGAATAAATGTTTCACACGTGATTCGTTCAAATCTCCGAAACGGAGTGAGTTCAATAAAGCAATCGGACGGGCGCCCATCGAGAAGATGTCACGGATGATTCCGCCAACCCCAGTCGCCGCTCCTTGATAAGGCTCGATCGCGGATGGATGGTTATGACTCTCGATTTTAAAGGCGACGGCTTGGCCGTCTCCGATGTCGACGATTCCAGCCCCTTCTCCCGGTCCTTGTAAGACGTGCTTGCCGGTTGTCGGAAACTTCCGGAGCACCGGTTTCGAGTTTTTGTACGAACAGTGTTCAGACCACATGACCGAGAAGAGACCAATCTCTGTATAATTCGGTTCCCGGCCAAGCAGTGAGACGACGAGCGCGTATTCGTCGTCCGATAATCCCATCGTGGCATAGATCCGTTCATCACGAATTTGTGTAGCTGTCGGTTCAGTTGTAAGTAACATGTCGTGCCCCCCATTTTACGATTGATGTGAATAACCGTTTACCGTCTTCCCCACCGAGCAACGCTTCGACCGCACGCTCCGGGTGTGGCATCATGCCGAGTACGTTCCCTGCCTCGTTCGTGATGCCGGCGATGTTTTCGACCGATCCGTTCGGGTTCTCTTTATAGGTGAACACAATCTGGCCATTTGCCTTCAATGCCGCAAGTGTCGCATCGTCACAGTAGTAGTTGCCCTCACCGTGTGCGATTGGCACGCGAATCGTTTCCTGTGCCGCATACTCACTTGTGAACATCGTCTCGTTGTTTTCGACGACGAGGTCGACGGTCTTACACATGAATTTCAAATCGCGGTTTCGCATCAATACACCTGGGAGGAGTCCCGCTTCGACGAGCACTTGGAATCCGTTACATACGCCAAGAACCGGGCGTCCTTCTTCCGCGAAACGCTTCACTTCAGCCATGATTGGTGAAAACTGGGCGATTGACCCGCAGCGCAAGTAGTCTCCGTATGAGAAACCGCCTGGTAAGAGGACTCCATCAAATCCTTCAAGTGAGGTTTCCGTATGGAACACGTATTCCGCTTCTTCCCCGAGCACATCTTTTACCGCATGGTACATGTCGAGGTCACAGTTTGATCCTGGAAAGACGATGACCGCAAACTTCATGCGAGTACCCCCATCTCGATTTCAAAATTCTCAATGACCGTATTGACGAGTAACTTCTCACACATTTCTTTGACCATGGCTTCTGTCGTGTCGTCCGCTACTTGAAGCTCGATGACTTTCCCGATCCGCACCGATTCAACTCCAGCGAATCCGAGATGTTCGAGTCCACCTTTTACAGCTACTCCTTGTGGGTCGAGTACACTTTCACGTAATGTCACATACACGTTTACTTTTTTCATTGTCCGTTTCCCCCTATGCGTGTTAACAATTGTCCATACGTTTCAGTCAAAGAACCTAAATCGCGACGGAATACATCTTTATCAAGTTTCTGTTTCGTTTTTTTGTCCCAGAGACGGCACGTATCCGGTGAGATTTCATCCGCCAAAATGATCGTCCCATCCACTTTTCCGAACTCTAGTTTGAAATCGATCACGTCGATGCCGTGTTGACTAAAGAAATCGAGCAAGACATCGTTTACCCAAAGCCCGAGTTGTCGCAATGTTTCGACTTCTTTGTGTGTGGCAACTTGCAATAATCGGATATGATCTTCTGTGAGGAGTGGGTCCCCAAGAGCGTCGTCCTTATAATAAAACTCGACAATCGGTGCGAGGAGCGGTGTTCCCTCTTCCCAACCGAGACGTTTCGCTAGACTACCGGCCGCGACGTTGCGGACGACCACTTCTAACGGGATGATGTCGACACGGCGGACCAACTGTTCTCGCTCTGAGATTCGTTTGATAAAGTGCGTCGGAATCTTGTTGTCATGCATCAATTCGAACAACTGGGTCGTGATGGCGTTGTTTAAAATCCCCTTCCCATCAATCGACTCTTTCTTCTCTCCATTGAATGCTGTCGCATCGTCTTTGTAGTACACACGAAGCACACCCGCTTCTTCTGTCTCAAATAATGCCTTCGCCTTACCTTCATAAATTGCTTTCATCTGAACCGTTCCCCCTTAAAAGTGAGAGGGGCATGTCGCCCCTCAACGATTACAAACCACAGCGTTCAAAAATCGTATCGACACGACGTACGTGATAACGCGGGTCGAACAACTCATCGAGCTCTTCACTCGTAAAGAGTGCGCCCATTTCTTTGTCCTCTTCAATCAATGTACGGAACATCGTCTCTTCTTCCCATGCCTGCATCGCCTTCGGTTGAACCGCGTCGTATGCCGCTTCACGAGACCAACCCTTTTCGATGAGACCGAGTAAGATCCGTTGCGAGAAGATGATTCCGAACGTGCGGTCCATGTTGCGACGCATGTTGTCCGGGAAGACCGTCAAGTTCTTCACGATGTTACCGAAACGGTTCAACATGTAGTTGAGGAGAATCGTTGCATCCGGAATGATGATTCGTTCTGCTGATGAGTGCGAGATATCACGTTCATGCCAGAGTGGGACGTTCTCGTATGCTGTCATCATATGACCGCGAATGACGCGTGCAAGACCCGTCATATTTTCAGAACCGATTGGGTTACGTTTATGCGGCATCGCCGACGACCCTTTTTGTCCTTTCGCAAAGAACTCTTCCACTTCGCGTGTCTCTGTTTTTTGAAGTCCACGAATCTCCGTTGCCATCTTTTCAATCGATGTGGCAATCAATGCGAGTGTTGACATGTACTCGGCATGACGGTCACGTTGGAGAGTCTGTGTCGAAATCGGTGCAGCTTGGATACCGAGCTTGTCACAGACGTATGACTCGATGAACGGGTCGATATTCGCAAACGTCCCGACCGCTCCGCTCATCTTCCCGAATTCAATCGTTTCGCGAGCTGCCATGAAGCGTTTTTTGTTCCGTTTCATCTCTTCATACCAGAGGGCGAGCTTCAGACCGAACGTGGTCGGTTCTGCGTGCACGCCGTGGGTACGTCCCATCATGATGTCATACTTATGTGCTTTCGCTTTTTCTGCGAGAATACCGATGAAGCGATCTAAATCGGCTTCTAAAAGATCATTCGCCTGTTTGATTAAGTACGAGAGTGCCGTGTCGACGACATCCGTCGACGTCAAGCCGTAATGTACCCACTTTTTCTCTTCTCCTAGTGTCTCGGAAACGGCACGAGTGAACGCGATTACATCATGACGTGTCTCTTGTTCAATCTCTAGAATGCGATCCACATCAAACGATGCCTTGTCCCAAAGGACTTGGACATCTTCTTTCGGGATGATACCGAGTTCACTCCAAGCCTCACAGGCATAAAGTTCAACTTTTAACCAAGCCTCGAATTTGTTTTGATCAGTCCAAATGTTTGCCATCTCTGGGCGGGTATAGCGTGAAATCATAAAACGGTCTCCTTCCAAATTGCCAGTTGTTCGATGGTATGAAGCGCTTCTTCGACCGTGTCAGCAAGGACGTTCAAATGTCCCATTTTACGACCTGTCTTCGCTTCATCTTTTCCATACAGATGTAGTTTAACATTCGATGGCAATGCTTTGACATGAAGTCGTGGCATATGCTCACCGAGAAGGTTGACCATGACGACAGGCGATATCAATCTCGTCCGTCCGAGGCGCATCCCGGTCACGGCTCGAATGTGTTGTTCAAATTGTGAGGTTTCACAAGCGTCAATCGTGTAATGCCCGGAGTTGTGGGGACGTGGTGCAAGCTCATTCACATATAGACGGCCATCCGTCATGACGAACAGTTCGACAGCGAGCGTTCCCATTAAACCGATATGGTCTGCGAGCTGGAGTGCGAGATGTCTTGCATCCTCTTGAATCTCATTTGATACGCGAGCCGGTACAATTGATAAATGTAGGATGTTGTTGTGATGAATGTTTTCACTGATCGGGAATGTCGACGTTTCGTCATGTCCTCTTGTCACAATGACCGAGATTTCTTTTTCAAATGGCAACCAAGCCTCGGCGACGTATTCCTGTTCGACAAAATGTTCAGCGAAGGTCTGAAGATCATGTTCCGACCGAATGACCGTCTGCCCTTTCCCGTCATAGCCGAAACGACACGTTTTGATGACAAACGGTAAACCGAGCTTCTCATATGCCTGCCGTACATCTCGAACCGTACGTACCGAAACATACGGTGCGACACGTAGTCCTGCTGATTCAATCATCTGTTTCTCTAAGATGCGATGTTGCGTCGCCTTCAATACGTCCATACCTTGTGGGCATTTTTCTTCGATGGCTGCAATCATTTCCGTATCGATGTTCTCAAATTCATACGTCACAACGTCTGAACGAGCAGCGAGTTCTTTTGCGGCATCGACATCATCAAATGAGGCAACAATTGAATCTGCCACTTGAGCAGTCGGTGAATTGGGGTTCGGGTCAAGACAAAGTGTCGTGTATCCCATTGCACTCGCACTGAGTGACATCATCCGTCCAAGTTGTCCTCCACCTAAAATTCCAATTCTCATCAAACCAACTCCTCCGTTCCTCGCATCGCCATCTCTTGTTTCTTCTCACGAAATGCATCAAGTCGATTTGTAATGTCTGTGGAGTGGATGCTGAGGATTTGAGCAGCCAATAATCCTGCATTCGTTGCTCCCGCTTTTCCGATGGCAACAGTTGCTACTGGAACTCCTGCAGGCATCTGAACAATGGAGAGGAGCGAATCCATTCCATTGAGTGCTTTCGACTGAACCGGGACACCGATGACAGGAAGTGTCGTTTTCGCAGCGACCATTCCAGGAAGGTGGGCTGCCCCACCAGCACCCGCAATGATCACTTGGATGCCTCTGCCTCGTGCCTCTTCAGCATATTCGAACATAAGGTCTGGTGTACGGTGAGCGGATACGACTTGTTTTTCATATGGAATCTGCAACTCATCCAACACGTCACACGTATGTTTCATCGTCTCCCAATCAGATGAACTTCCCATGATTACTCCAACTGCTACGTTCATTCCCAATGTCCCCCTTACAAAAAGAAATCCCTAAACCGACAATCAGTTTAGGGTATAGGCATGACAAATACACGTCCGCTACACCCCATAGTCTGATCAGAATCGGTAATCAGGTAGAAACTTGCAAGCCATTTCCTTGCGATTATATGGAGCACTATTTATTTTTCTTATCTCACACGCCTATCGTACCTTGTTCTTTGAAAACATGTCAATAAACTGCGAACATTTTAATTGTCTGAATATTTATCGTTCGCTTTTTGGATGTTATCAGCACAATTTTCTCCGATAATGTATGCTATTGAAAAGGGGGGAGTTCGATGAGTTACATATCGAGTCTTAGAGAAGTGGTTGGCAACCGACCGATCATCAGTGTGGGAGCAACCATTTTGGTCATCAATCAAAAGCAAGAGGTACTGATGCAATTCCGATCGGATACACTTGACTGGGGTTTACCAGGAGGATCGATGGAACTCGGGGAAACGTTGGAAGAAGTCGCTGCTAGAGAAGTGAACTACTCGCCACTTATTTGCTTCGCAAATTGAAGTGGGAGCTTCTTGGGAAGACCGTACTTTTATTAGCCACGATTGTTTACCAAGCTCGTCGGGTGGTTCCCACCCTGAAGG